>NZ_JBPMLP010000037.1:0-97372 GCF_054026695.1 Thermosulfuriphilus sp. | reverse complement strand
GGGGCCACGGGAAGGGTTTTAAGGAAAGTGGCCGGAGAATCAGGGCTTAGAAGCATCATCAGGATAGGTCCGGCCGGAGAGAACCTGATCACCTATGCCTGTGCGGTAACCGAAACCTATCGTCATTTTGGTCGCCTGGGGCTAGGGGCGGTCTTTGGAGCCAAAAGACTCAAGGCCATAATTATCAACGGGCGGGGGAGTCTGGGAGTAGCCAATCGGAAACTTTATCGAGAGACTTACGAAAAAATATTCCAAAGAATCACCCAAACTGACTCTCTGAAGAAATACCACGACCTAGGTACTGCAGTTAATGTCCTTCCCCTAAATCGTCTCAAGGCTCTCCCCAGTTATAATCTGAAACAGACTTTCTTTGAGTATGCAGACAAGATTTCTGGAGAATACTTTGCCCAACGCCTTCTTGGCCGAAGGCTGGCCTGTGCCCACTGTCCGGTGGCCTGTATCCACTTGGCTGCCCTGAGAACTCCTTACAAAAACGAACCTTATTTCTATAAAACAACCTTCATTTCTTACGACTATGAACTTATTTACTCCTTGGGATCTATGATTGGTGTATCTCCCGGAGAAGATGTCCTCCGAATCCTCCACCTGATCGACAACCTGGGGCTTGACGCCATGAGCACCGGGGTTGTTCTTGCCTGGGCCACAGAGGCCTTTGAACGAGGAATCATCACCCACAAACACACCGAAGGTCTTGAACCCGGCTGGGGGAAGACAGAGATCTTCCTAGAGATGATCTCCCACATTGTTAAAAAGACTAATGCCTTCTACGAAGCCTTAGGGCGAGGGGTTGATTACACTGCTGACCGTTACGGAGGAGAGGAGTTTGCCTTGGCCTTTGGCAGAAACGAAATGCCCGGCTATCACACGGGGCCAGCAGCCCATCTAACCCATCTCACCGGAGCCCGGCACAGTCACCTCGATTCTGGAGGCTATAGTTTAGATGAAAAGGAAGAGACCCCTAAAATGAAACCGGAAGAATTGGCCCAAAAACTCTTTGACGAAGAAGCCTATCGTCAGATTCTATCTTCTCTGGTAGTTTGTTTTTTTGCTCGGAGTATCTACGACTATGAAACTATCGCTTCAGCCTTGGCCTCAGTAGGATTTATCCTTTCCCCAGAGAAACTAAAAGACTTGGGAAGACGAATCCTGAAGGATAAATATCTCTTTAAGATCAGAGAAGGCTTTAGCTTTAGAGAACTTAAGATTCCTCGTCGTATCCTGGAGACAGCCTCTTTCCGAGGTAAAATTGACAAAGATTTCCTGCTGAAGGGGATAAAAGCCTACGAAGGCTTGATTCGTCAGCCCTGATCTAGGCTCTAAAGTCATAGAGATTTTCTTTTGGTCTGGGGCTAGAAGCTTTATTTTCAATAAAGATTTGAAACCAGACAGCAAAAAGCACCAAAGACCAGATAATCTCACTCACTCCCCCTCTAGTCCTTTGAAAACTTAAAAGATCCTTGATTCTTTCGGAAGAAAAGTAAGATCTAATAGCCCGACTTTGGATAAGAATTCTCTCTAAAAATATTTATTTATTTATTCTCTAAAAAACCACTTTTCCAGAGGGACATGAAATCCCCTCTTTTTGCGCCAAAGAACCTCTGTAGGAAGCAGATCAGTAGCCCATCTACGAAGAAAAATCTTTCCATAATGGGCCTTAACCTTCCATGATTTTAAGACCCCATTGGCCCGTATTCGGGCCATGGCGGAGACTTGTCTCCAAGATCAAGACCCAGAGATCATCAAGAGCGCTCTTGTCCAAATAATGGATGAAAGCGACCGTTTTCTTAACCTTCCCAACGCCATTATGGACATCTCAGAGGCAAATGCTGGTCTCCTAACCCTTAAGAGAGAGCCCCTCTTATTAGAGGAGGTTATTCAAGAACTGGCTCAACTTTTTCAAGCCCTAGCTCGGACCAAAGGAATAGACTTCAAGGTTTCCTATCCTCCTCAAAGGATTATACTCTTTGGAGACCGCAGGAAGATTCTTCAGGCCTTGTTAAACATCTTGGATAATGCCTTTAGGGTTACTCCTCATGGAGGTCGGATAGAAATAACCCTTAAAAAAGGAAGAGAAATAGCGGAAATTGAAGTCTCCGATACTGGGCCAGGAATCCCTGAAGGGGAAATACCAAAAATTTTCAAACGTTTCTATCGCCGAAATCCATCGGGTAGAGGAATAGGACTTGCTCTGACTAAAGCTTATATCGAGGCCCATGGCGGTCAGATCAAAGTCTCCAGTCGTTTGGGGATTGGGACGGTCTTTTCAATAAGTTTACCCCTCTACCGACAGGTTGCTAAGAGCTCTGCCAGCAATTAACTTAAATTTTGATCCCAAACAAGGAGGCTCAAGGTATGTCTGATGTTGTCCAACGATCTCTGGCCTTTATCTTAATCTCTTTGCTGATACTCTCAGGTTGTTCAGGCTATGGTAAGAGGGTTGCCCCTGTAACCTTACCCCAAGCCCAGGCTGGTCATGTAGAGATTGCCGGGGCCTATATATCAGCCAGGGTCTATCTCGATCCCCGAGCCGCTAAAGAAGCCCTGGGGTTTGATGCCCGAGGTGCTGGTCTTTTACCCGTCCAGGTAGTCATAGATAATCAGGGCCAAGAGGAGATGTGGATTGATCCTACCCAGACGTTTCTTATCGATCAGAATGGTCAGGCTTGGCCCCTGCTGACCTCAGAGGAAGCCTATAATCGTATAAAAGGCAAAGTCGACGTCGCCGAGACAGCTAAGGGTTCTCTAAAGCCAGCGGCCCTCCTTGGTGCTGCCGGAGCTCTCGTAGGCTTTGCCGTAGGGGTGGTCACTGGAGAAGATGTGGGAGAGAGTACTGGTAAAGGAGCGGTAATTGGGGCCACTGCCGGGGCCCTTGCTGGTGGGGCCCAGGCCTATGCTACAGTAGGGGAAAAGATTAAAAATGACCTTGCCGAACGACAGCTCCACAACCAGACCATAGAGCCCGGTCTCTTGGCCCATGGCTTCCTTTTCTTTCCTGGCAAGGCTGAAGAAGTATCTTCAGTGGCCTCTTTAAGACTTGCCCTGAGAATAGGGGGAGAGCTCCAGGTGGTTAACGTTCCCCTTACGATGGCTCCCTAACTCAAAGGGGCCTTATCTTTTAAGGCCCCCTCTTTTCTAAAGTATCCCCTGAAACTTATCCCCAAAAAGACTGAAGAGGAGGGTACTCTCTCAATACGACCAAGCTGACTTTTAAAGATTATCTTTAAACCTTAAGTCCTTCATGGTAGGTGGAAGACGCAGCTTCTGGCAAACTCAATTAAGGGGGCCGGGAAGAGGCCAAAGGCTAAGACCCCTAGAAGGGAGATGGCCAACCCGGTCAGCAGATAGCCCGTCAGATTAAGCGAGACCTCGCCCTGAGGCTCCTTCATGTACATAAGGAGGACCAAACGTACATAGGGATAGGCCCCAACGATACTGGTGAGAGCGGCCATAATCACTAGGGCCACGTAGCCGGCCTCAAAGGCCACCTTAAAGAGGTAGAATTTTCCCACGAAGCCTGCCGTTGGGGGAATTCCCCCCAAAGAAAAAAGAAATATTAACATCATAAAGGCTGCCCAGGGATGACTTCGAGCCAGCCCCTGATAGTCAAAGATGGATTCTCCGGCCCTATCCCTGCGGCTAAGGAGGAGAACCACCCCAAAGACGCCCAGATTCATGAAGGCATAGATGGCCAAAAAGGCCATCATCGCCGCTAAACCGTCGGCTGAACCAGCAATCAACCCCAGTAGGGCACATCCGGCATTGGCGATAGAAGAATAGGCCAGGAGACGCTTGATATTTGTCTGGACAAGGGCCAAGATTGCCCCTCCGATCATAGTTACCATAGCTAGGGGAATGATTATTTCCGTCCAGTCTGCCCTAGCAGAGAACAAGGCCGTCATGAAGACCCGCCCCATGGCGGCGAAGGCCGCGGCCTTCGGCCCCACAGACATAAAGGCCGTAATGCTTGTCGGAGCTCCCTCATAGGCATCAGGGGCCCACATATGAAAAGGAATGGCTGCAATCTTAAATCCCAGGGCCACTACAAACAGGGCTACCGAAAAAAGCAAGGCCTTACTTGAGGGCAGATCAGAAGCCATAAGTCTCTGGGCAATGACTTCCAGGTTGGTAGAGGTCGTCAAACCATATATAAAAGTCATGGCCAAAAGAAGAAAGGCCGAGGCAAAACAGCCCAGAAGGAAATACTTGATAGCTCCTTCCAGAGAACGAAGATCAGGGTGGAGAAAAGCCACCAAGACATAGACCGAAAGAGACATCAATTCGAGGCCGAGATAAACAAGGATCATATCCTTGGCCGAAGCCAAGATGATCATCCCAACCACGGCAAAAAAGAGCATCCCATAGTATTCTCCAAAGTTGATTCCCTGATCCCTGGTGTAGCCAGGAGAGAGAAGGATCACCAAGGTAAGGACTAAAAGAAAGATTACTCTAAAGAAGAAGCTATAGGGATCCGCACTGTAGACTCCAGCAAAACTGGCCCCAGAGGTGGAGAAGGTTAGAGTTAAGGCCAGGACCACAGCCCCTAGCCCCATCCAGACAAAGATCATCTTCTCTCGAATAAAGCGATCCAGAAGGACCATGGCACTGGCCACCGTAACCAAGAGGGCCTCGGGATAGATCACCGAAAAACTAGGAATGGAAGACCACATTGAAGCTCTCCTTGATCAACTGGGTTATAGAGATATTCACCTCGCCTTGGTGGACATGGTCTAGAAGGGCAGCCACCGATTGGTGCATGAATCCCAAAAACGGCTTGGGATAAAAACCGATTACAAGAACTAGGGCCAGGAGGGGGGCCAGGGCCAGAGATTCCCGGGCAGTAAGGTCCTTAAGGCCAGAGACTTTGGGGGTAGTATCTTCAAAGAAGATCCGCTGATAGAGCCAGAGCATGTAAACCGCCCCAATAATGAGCCCCGTAGCGGCCAAAAAGGCCGCCCATTTCCGGGAGGCAAAGGTCCCCAAAAGGATCAAAAATTCACCAACAAAACCGTTCGTCCCGGGAAGCCCTATGGAGGCCAGGGTGAAAACCAAAAAGAAGGCGGCATAAAGGGGCATCACCGTAGCCAGACCCCCATAGTCCCTGATCTGACGGCTATGAGTCCGGTCGTAAACCACTCCCACGCATATAAACAAGGCCCCAGTGACAATGCCATGGTTGACCATCTGAAGAATGGCTCCCTGGATGGCATCCGGATTAAGAGAGAAAATGCCCAGGGTGACAAAGCCCATGTGGCTTACGGAGCTATAGGCAATAAGGCGTTTGAGATCTACCTGGGCAAGACAGATAATGCCCCCATAGATGATGGCAATTATCGAGAGAACAAGCATCGGGACCATCATGGCCTTGGCCGCCAGGGGCATAAAGGCCAAGGAAAACCGTAAGAAACCATAGGCCCCCATCTTGATAAGGATTCCGGCCAAGATCACTGAACCGGCTGTTGGGGCCTCAGTGTGGGCATCAGGAAGCCAGGTATGGACGGGCCACATGGGCACTTTGACCGCAAAGGCAGCAAAAAAGGCCCAAAAGAGCCAAAATTGATGGACATAAGGCAATCCCGCCCTAGCAATATCCGGGAGGGCAAAGCTGCCACTTTGAAGATATAGAAAGATAATTCCGGCCAGCATGAGGATGGAGCCTACCAGAGTGTAGAAAAAGAACTTCACTGTGGCATAAAGCCTCCGAGGCCCCCCCCAAATACCAATAATGAGGTACATGGGTACCAACATGGCTTCCCAGAAGATGTAAAAAAGAAAAAGATCAAGGGCGCAGAAGACCCCAGTCATAGTGGCTGAGGTGAGAAGCAGGGCCATGTGAAACTCTCTGACCTTCTCGGTAATCGATTCCCAAGAGATAAGCACACAGAGGATGGTAAGGATTGTCGAAAGAAGGACAAAAAGGACGCTGATACCATCTACCCCTAAAAAATAGGAGATCTCCCAGGTCTTTATCCAGGTGTAACGTTCCACAAACTGCATTCCGGAAAAATTTTTATCAAAGCCGAAAAACACCGGTAGAGCCACCAGAAAATCGGCTATCGCTACGGCCAAGGTAAAGCGTCGTATGAGACTTGACCGGCGGGGCAACACCAAGAGGACAAGGGCCCCTAAAATCGGCAGCCAGATGATCAAAGAAAGGCAAGGGAAAGAGGCCATCTTTAGAGAAAAACTCATCCCTTCTTACCCCCTCAACAGATAGATAAGGGCTACTACCACTACCACCCCGGTGGTCATAATCAGGGCGTAAAAGTGGACCAGACCACACTGAACCTGACGGACAAACAATCCAGCCCGCTGGATTAAGCCCGGAACGCCGTTGACCACCCCCTCAATGAGGATCCCATCAGTGACCCGCTGGAAAAACCAGGCTAAGGATTTAGTGGGAACAACCACCAGACAGGAATAGATCTCATCCCAGTACCACTTCCGGTAAAGAAAATCGTAGAGACTGGGAAAGGATTCGGGTAGAAGACGCTGGAGAGCTGGCCGACGGACATAGACCAACCAAGCTAACCAGATGCCCAACAGACCAACCCCCACCGAACTTGCGGTTACCAGATATTCTAATTTGGCAGCCTCCTCATGGGAGACGGCCAGATATGGATGATGTCCTAGGACCGGAGCCAAAAAGTGGCCAAATATATCCGGCCCCCCCAAGGCATGAGGAATCCAGAGATAACCAGTAACAATGGCCCCCACGGCCAAGGCAACCAGAGGCAGAGTCATCACCAGAGGAGACTCATGGGGAAGATGGCCTTTTAAGTGCCTCTGGCCACGAAACTCCCCAAAGAAGGCCAAAAAGACCAGCCGGAAGGAATAAAAGGCGGTCATTCCGGCCACCAGGGTTCCCACAGCCCAGACCCACTGACCCCAAGGGTACTTAGAAGCCAGAGCCGAGAAGAGAATAAGATCCTTACTAAAGAAGCCGGCCAGCCCGGGAACTCCGGAGATAGAAAGCGAGGCCACCAAAAAGGTGACATAGGTAATCGGCATATATTTTCTCAGGCCCCCCATGTAACGTAGGTCATTGGGATCTGAGGCCCTGTGCATGGCATGAATGACGCTTCCAGCTCCCAAAAAGAGCAGAGCCTTAAAATAGGCGTGGGTAAAGAGGTGAAACATCCCGGCGTCAAAAGCCCCCACCCCGCAGGCCATGAACATATAGCCAAGCTGGGAAAGGGTGGAGTAAGCAATAACTCTCTTGATATCAAACTGAGTCATAGCAATGGTGGCAGCCATAAAACAGGTAAAGGTTCCCAGAAGGGCCACCACCGCCAGAGCTGTAGGCGAGAGAACAAAGAAGACATGACACCGGGCCACCACAAATACTCCGGCGGTAACCATTGTGGCCGCATGAATGAGAGCGGAGACGGGAGTGGGGCCCTCCATGGCGTCTGGCAACCAGACATGGAGGGGAAACTGGGCGCTTTTGCCAACGGCGCCACAGAAAAGGAGCAGGGCAATAAGGGTAGCCAAGGGAATCTCCCAGCCCCACAGATAAAGGCCCTTGGCCCCCATGACCTCTGCTGCCCCAAAGACATCCTGATAATAAACACTCTTAAAGACCCAAAAAATAAGGAATATCCCCAGAGCAAAACCAAAGTCCCCGAACCTGTTGACAATAAAGGCCTTTTTAGCAGCATTGGCAGCAGACTTTTTCCGATACCAGAAACCAATAAGAAGATAGGAACATAGCCCCACTGCCTCCCAACCGAAGAAGAGTTGTAAGAAGTTATTGGCCATAACCAGCATGAGCATGGAAAAGGTAAAAAGGCTGATGTAGGCGAAGAAACGGTAGTAGCCAGGATCATTGGCCATATAGCCAATGGAATAGACATGGATGAGAAAAGAGAGGGAGCAGACCATGGCCATCATCATGGCCGAAAGAGGATCCACCAAAAAACCAATGCTCCCCTTAAAACTTACCCCCACAATCCAGCTATAAAGATCAAAATTGACCTGAGCCCCGGAGGCAACCTGGGCCAGGGCCTTAAGGGAGAGGAGAAACGACCCCAAAACGGCTAAAGTGGGTAACCAGTGAGCCCTATGCTGGATATAGCGACGCCCGAACACCAAGGTGATTATTGCCGCCAACAGTGGAAGGGCCGGGATTAAAACAATATACTTCATGCTCTACCCCTTAAGAGTCCGAAACTGATCCATGTGGATCTCCTGGGTCTTTCGGAAGATGAGAACCACCAAGGCCAAGCCTATGGCGGCCTCAGCAGCCGCCACCGCTATCACGAAGAAGACCAGAAGATGGCCGACCAGGTCCTCTAATCCCCGACCTAGGGCCACCAGAGAGATATTTACGGCGTTCAACATGATCTCTATGGCCATGAGCATGATAATAACGTTCCGCCGGACCATGAAGCCAAAGGCCCCCAGGGCAAAAAGGACTAAGCTTAGAGTCAGATACCAGGAAACAGGAATCATCTTTTAGCTCCTTCCTGAAGACGCTTAGTCAGGATGACCGCTCCGAGAACAGCCACCAGGAGGATTACCCCTGCGGCTTCAAAGGCCAGAACATATTCACTGAACAAAAGACGGCCCAGAAGTTTGGTATGGCCAATTTCAACCAGACTCTGGCTGGTCAAGATCCCACTCTTAGGTCCAGGGACAAACCCTTTGACCGCCCCCACCGCCAGGACCCCCAGACTGGCCGCCATAAAGAGGGCCGCTGGCCAGTAGAAGACAAAGTTTCTTATCTTGAGCTCCAGCCGGAGATTGATGAGATAGATAACAAAGAGAAAAAGGACCAAAACCGCCCCGGCGTAGACAATGATCTGGACGGCGGCCAAAAATTCAGCCCCGGCAGTAAGAAACAGAACTGCTTGGTGGAAGAACATGACCAGCATCCACAGCACGGCATGAACGGCATTGCGAGAAGAGATCACCAGAGTCGAGGTGAAAACCAGGGCGACAGCCAGATAAATGAAGATGAACTTGGCTAACGTTGCCTCCATCAGACACCCTCCACCTTGCGCTTAACTGCTGGAAGCAGGGATTCCGGGACCCCCCTCGGCCTCCAAAAAGGGTTAAAGTAAGGCCGTTTCTGGCTGGCGATAAATTCATCCCAATGGGCAAGAAGCCGTTCCTTATCAAAGATGAAATCATTTCGTTCAAAATCCGAATATTCATAGAATTCGGTAAGGACGACAGCATTTACCGGGCAGACCTCCTCACAATAGCCACAATAGACACAGCGAAGGGCTTCAATAATGTAGTCGTTCACTATCCGACGGCCGGTCTCTACATCCCGGCTGACCTTAATGTGGATGCAGCGCGAGGGGCAGACCTGCACACAACGATAACAGCCCACACACCGGGCCTTCCCAGTTTTCGGATCCCGGACCAAGGCGTGGCGCCCCCGAAATCCAGGAGCAGGAGTGATCCTTTCTTCCGGATATTGGACGGTTACCGGTCTAGCAAAGAGTTTGCGCAGGGTAAGGGCCAGACCCTTGATGATCTCCACTAGAAAGATAGTTTTGATGATCTTCTTAGAATCCATGCAAACCCCTCTTAAAGAGCGATCTTGATAATCCCGGTAATGGCTATGTTCAGAAGGGCCAAAGGTATTAGGATCTTCCAACCCAAGCCCATGAGTTGGTCATAGCGATACCGAGGAAGGGTAGCCCGAATCCAGATATAGAAGAAGATGAGGAGATAAAGCTTCAGGAGAAACCAGAAGAAGGGAATCCCGGGGACCTCAAAAGGTCCATTCCAGCCCCCCAGAAAACAGGTCACAGCTACCGCCGACATAACCAACATTCCGAAATATTCCCCAAGGGAAAAAAGGGCAAAACGAATTCCGCTGTATTCTACAAAGTAGCCAGCCACCAGTTCAGTCTCTGCTTCCGGCAGATCAAAGGGGACCCGATTGGTCTCGGCTACAGCAGCAACCATAAAGATAAAGAAGCCCAAGATCTGAGGGATAGCATAAACCTTAAAGGGACTTTCAGCCTGGGCCCGCACGATGTCTGAGAGATTAAGGGAGCCAGCCAGCATCATTACCCCTACCAGCGAAAGGGCCAAGGCAATTTCGTAACTGATCACCTGGGCTGAGGCCCGAAGCCCCCCTAGAAAGCTGTAGCGAGAGTTTGAGGCCCAACCGGCTAGGATGACCCCGTAAGAAGAAAGGGAGCTTAAGGCCAAAATAACCAGCAGGGCGGCATTGACATTAGCTATGACAAAGTTCTCCCAGATGGGAATCACTGCCAAGCTGGTAGCAGCGGCGATAAAACTAATAAAAGGAGCGGTCACGAAGACCGGACGATCGGCCTGGGCTGGAAATATGTCCTCTTTGGTCAGAAGTTTGACTACATCAGCAATGGGCTGAAGCAGGCCCTTAGGCCCTACCCGATTAGGCCCCAAGCGTTGCTGCATCCGACCGATGATCTTTCTTTCGGCATAGGTGATATAGGCCACATGGAGCATGGCCAGATTAAGGAGGATAAAGCCCTTTAAGGCCGAAAGGCCCAAAAATTTAAGACTCAGAGTGTCTAGTGTCTGATAGGCCTGGTTGAATAGATCTCCCATCTTCCCACCTACCGATCACATTCTCCTAGAACGATATCCACACTGCCGATGATGGCGATGATGTCAGCCACCATCTGGCCTTCGGCCAAGGCCGGAAGGGCCGAAATATGGACAAAAGAGGGGGCCCTGATCCTCAGACGCCAGGGATGTCCGGTGCCATCACTTACGATGTAGTAGCCCAGCTCTCCCTTGGAGCCCTCGATGGCCTGATACACTTCACCTTCCGGGAATACAGGCCCCTCCTCCGCCCGGATGATGGTGTGACGTTTAGGCACAAAGCGGACAGCCGGCCGGCGTCTCTTGAAAGGCATCACCAGATCAGGTGCCCCCTGGGCCACCGTAGGCTCCCCTTTGGTCTTATCAAGTCTCTCTAGACATTGGCGGATGATATTGGTCGATTGGCGAAGTTCCTCCATTCTCACCTGATACCGATCATAGACGTCGCCCACACTGCCTACCGGAACTTCAAAATCAAGTTCTTCATAGATGAGATAGGGTCGATGACGGCGGATGTCATAGGCAATGCCAGAGCCCCGCAAGGACGGACCAGTAAGGCCCCAGTTTACCGCCTCCTCTGCAGAGATAACCCCTACACCTTTAGTCCTTTTGAGCCAGATCCGGTTGACGTCAATGAGTGTTTCGTATTCCTCGATGGCCTTAGGAAAGTCCTCAACGAAACGCCAAAGGTCATCGGCTATCTCCTGAGTGATATCCTGACGGACTCCACCAATCCGAGGATAACTGACCGTGAGCCTAGCCCCTGAGAGTTTCTCAAAGGCTCTGAGAATGCGCTCTCGATCGCGAAAGCAGTAGAGGAAAACCGTCATGGCTCCAATATCAAGGGCGTGGGTCCCCAACCAGAGAAGATGGCTAGCGATCCGAGCCATCTCGCAGACCATTGTCCGGAGCACTTGAGCTCGATAGGGAATCGAGAGCTCAAGAAGCTTTTCCACCGCTAGGCAGTAACCAATGTTATTGGCCGCCGAGGATATATAATCCAGGCGATCAGTAAGGACCATGGCCTGGGCATAGGTTCGATGTTCGGCTAACTTCTCTATACCCCGGTGAAGATAGCCGATATCTGGGTGGCATTTGACGATGGTCTCGCCCTCTAGCTCTAAAAAAAGCCTCAAGACACCGTGGGTAGCCGGATGTTGAGGGCCCATATTGATGTAGTAAGGGTCTTCCCAAGACTGATTACGAGATTCTTTTTGGACGATCTCTACCACCGGGGCCATAAATTACTCCTCAGTCAAAGAAGACTTTTGGGCTGAAGCCAATTGGGGATACCAATCATAACGAGCCAACTCCCGGGCCTTTTCCACCAGTTGGCGATAGCCCGGCCATTCATTCTCCGCACTGAGAAAGAGAGGATAGTCCTTGCGTAAAGGATATCCCTCCCAGTCTTCCGGGGTAAGCAGACGCCTCAGATAAGGATGGCCTATGAAAAAGATGCCAAACATCTCGTAACATTCCCTTTCAAACCAGTTGGCCGTCTTCCAGAGGGAGGTAACCGAGGCCAGCTGAGGATCTTCCTCGGGGACTTCCACTTTGAGACGCAACAGATGCCGGTAACGAATAGAGTAAAGATGATAGACCACCTCGAAACGAGGAATCTTTTTACCCAGCCAATCTACCCCACAGAGGTCCACCAGATGGTCAAAGGCAAGTTCCGGATCTTCCTTAAGAAAGGTCAAAATCTCATAGGAGATCTCTCGCCTTACGACTACCGTAACCTCTCCCCGGGCTTCAGAGACAGAGACAATCTCCTTTGGGAAACGTTCCTTTAGCCGCCTAACAGCCTTCATCAAACGACCTCCCTACCTGAGGGCCCCCCAGCGCCCCTTCTCCTGGCGAATCTTCTCCTGAAGTTTGAGGAGTCCATGGATCAAGGCCTCTGGCCGGGGAGGGCACCCCGGAACATAGACATCAACCGGAATAAATTCATCGCATCCCTGGACAGTAGAGTAGGTCTGAAAGATGCCCCCTGAAGAAGCACAACTCCCCATAGAGACCACATAACGGGGCTCTGGCATCTGGTCATAGACCCGACGGACCACAGGAGCCATCTTCTTGGTCACTGTGCCGGCGACCACCATGACGTCGGCCTGGCGAGGAGAGGCCCGGAAAATGATACCAAAGCGGTCAAGATCATAGTGGCTAGCCCCAGTGGCCATCATTTCGATGGCGCAACAGGCCAGACCAAAGGTCGCCGGCCACATGGATCCCGTCCGGGCCCAGTTTATGAGTTTGTCTAGGGTGGTCACGAAGACATCGACCCCTGGAACCTGAGAGACCCCTTCGCTGACCTTGACCAGCGGCGTCCTTATTCCCATCGAAAAGCCCCCTTAATCCAGGCGTAAAAATAGGCCACCAGAAGAAGGATGATGAAAATCACCATCTCTAGATAGGCAAAAAGACCCAATTCATCAAAGGTCACGGCCCAGGGGTAAAGAAAGACGGCCTCAACATCGAAGACCAAAAAAAGGATGGCAATAGCGTAAAACTTGATAGGGAAACGATGACGTACCTCCCCGCTGGGGGTAAAACCACATTCATAAGGAGTCTGTTTTTCCGGATAAGGCCGTCTTAGGCCCAAAATCTGGTTGACTAGGACCTGAACCCCGGCCATGACCGAAACAATCAGGGCTAGGATGAGAACCGGTAAATATTTGAGACTCAGACTTATCTCCATAGGAACTCTCCTGGCCGATTTTCCCGGCAAATACTCCCTTTTAGCAATTATTGGAAAAATTGTTTCAATTGAAACTGATTTAAGGGAAAAGGGGAGCTTTTCCCCTTTTCCCGGATATCTCACTGCGAAAAAACGGTCTTTTTTGAGGGATATCCCTCAGAGGCGTTCCCCTACTGGACGCACATGATGCCCAAAGGTTTCCTCCAGCCATCGGGCCCGTTTGAGATAGGCCGCTTCCTGGGAGGTCATAAAGCGAAGAGCCCGTGTAGGACAACGGGCCACACAGGCCGGTTCCAGTCCTCTGTCAATCCTCTCCAGGCAGTAGTCACACTTATGGATTCGGCCCTTGACTGCATTCCACTGGGGAATCCCCCAGGGACAGGCTGTAAGGCAGGCCCGACAACCAATACAGCGATCTTCCCTGAAGAAAACGGTTCCATCAGTGTCCCTTTTAGAAAGGGCCGCCGACGGACAGGCCTCGACACAAAAGGGTCTTTCACAGTGGAAGCAGGAAACATAGGCAAAGCCCAGGACCGGCTGCCCATCCTCCATTTCCGGACCATACTGGAAGATGCGGCAGTTAGACTGCCCATAGGGCAGCCCCTTCCAGTCGTTACAACTCAATTCACAAGAAAGACATCCAATACATCGAGAGGGATCGTGGTAGATGTAGTATTTGGCCATCTTCCTTCCTCCTTTCCCTTAGCTGGCCGGCTTGACTTCCACAAAACACTCACAGAGAGCGCTGGCCCCGCCAGCAGGGTCAAAAACATCCAGAAGACCAACCTCAAGCCGCTGATCGGCCACTCCCTTCTGATAGGCTCTACTCTGATAAGGCACGGTATGACCAAAACCGTGGAGCATGAAGACTGCCTCTGGATGGATCAACTCAGTGGCAAAGACCCTGATCTTCTTGCGGTAGGAACCATTGGCCACCTCCGCCAGATCACCGGTTTTAAGACCCATCTTGGCAGCCACGTCTTTGTTGATCCAGAGAATGTTCTCCTTGAGATAGGGATGGAGGGCCGGATTGTTCATCCACATGCCGTGGGTCTGATAAGCCACCCGACCGAAAAGAAGCCGGAAACGCCCCTCGGGCGGGGATTCCGGGGATTCATACTCTTTGAGGGAAGGATACCCTGCGTCCTCCCACTTCTTACTGACGATCTCTATCTTGCCCGTAGGGGTCTTGAAGGGAAGGCCGTCCTCTCGGTCAAACCAGATGGGCTTGTCCACCAGACTGACCGAGCCCTTGGCCTCAAAGTCTTCTATGGAGACCCCTGTACCTTCAAGCTGGGCCTGCCAGATGTCTTCAATGGTCTCATAGGGGAAATGCTCTCCCTTGCCCAGACGCTTGGCCAACTGGATATAAATCCACCAACCCGGCTTAGTGTTGTACATGGGACTTATAGCCGCCTTACGCCTCCTGAAGCCGGGCTTGAGGCCCTTCTGGGTGGCGATGATGTCTGAACGCTCCAGATAAGTACACTCCGGGAGGATGACATCGGCCCACCAGGAGGTCTCACTCCAGTTGATGTCACAGACCACTAAGAGGTCAAGATTCTTGTAGATCTCGATCTGGGCCTCAGGATCGGGAAGCCCTAAAAGAGGATCATGCCGGTGGACAAAGTAGGCCTTTATAGGATAGGGATCGCCAGTCTTGATGGCCTCCAGAGCCTGATGAAGGAGGGGAGTTTTTATGTGAGGGAACCTCCAGCCCACGCCATCGGCTCTCTTTTCTTCGATCTTGGGAAGATTAACCCCGATCTTATTGAGTCCCTTCTTTCCAGCATCCCCCGGGCCTTTGACAAAGACCAGCCCCCCAGGGACCTCAATGGCTCCCAAGAGAACGTTCAAAATATAGGTTGTTCGGGCCTCATAGAAGGCCTGCCGATAACGGGCCCTCATCCAGCCACCATGAAAGATGACATGAGGGGCATCCTGGGCAATCTCCTTACAGAAAAGATACATCTCTTGGGCCGGTATACCGGTCTCCTTCTCGGCCCACTCCGGGGTATAGGGCTTGACAAAATTGGCTAGATACTCAAAGCCCTCCACCCAACGAGAGACAAAGGCCTTATCATAAAGGCCCTCCTTTATAAGGATATGGATCAAGGCCAGGTTGAGGGCATAGTCAGTACCAGGACGAATCTGCCACCAACGATGAGCCTTTGAGGCCGTAACCGAAAACCGAGGGTCGATATAAGTAATCTTGGCCCCCTTGGCCAAGCCATCTATCATGGCCCGAGCAGTCTTGACCTTAATCGACTCCAGCATATTGCGGCCATACAGGACAACATGTTTGGCGTTTTTGTAGTCATAGGAGAACCCTGTCCGCCCGAAACCAAAAAGAGACATGGCCGCATGATTCACAGATATGCCGCAGGTGACATCGTGATTGCAGTAATTAGGAGAACCAATAGCCTGAAGGAAGGCCTTCCGGATCTCAACAAAAGGACCGCCTCGATCACTCAGAAGAACCGCCCGGCCACCATAATTAGAGATAATCTCCTGAAGTTTTTCAGCAACATAGTCGAGGGCCTCATCCCAGGACACAGTCCGCCACTTCCCTGCCCCCCTTTCTCCATCACGGATCATTGGAGAAAGAGGCCGCTCGGTATCATAGAGGACGGAGCGTCCGGCCACGCCTTTAGCACAGAGACCGGTGCCTATGCCAGCATCGTGGGGATTGCCGGAAATCCAAACAACCTTCCCATCCTCAACCTCTACCATTATTGGACAGCGGACTGCACACATTCCGCAAATACTATAGACAACCCTGGTTTCAGCCATACTTCCTCCTCTTTTTAGGTGGTTTTTCAAACGTGACTAATTAGACTTTGGTCATCTATAGCCTGACTTCTCACTCACCTAAAGTTTGTTACCTTTATATAAGATTGCTTTTAATCGAGCTTAATGAATATGTCAAGAAAATAGGCAAAAATATAATTTTTTTGAATTTTTTCACTAGTAGTTCTCTTTAACCGTCTTTATTAGGTAGTAGCGTGAAAATGATAACAAGCAAGTTTTTATCTAAATAAAAACAATACTCGGAGACCAAAATGGAAATTTTTTGGTGGGTCTTTTAAGGAAAGATGCTGTTGTCAGGAATAAGGTTATCTGGGAATGATAATCTGCCAAAAGGATCACGATAGGGAGATCAACTGAAGGAGGTAAGAAGAATCTTACCAGAATGATAAAAATGAAGGGAGAGATGGAGAACCAAGAGGTATTCAACTATGGGGTGAGCGGAGGGACTTGAACCCTCAACCTCCGGAGCCACAGTCCGGTGCTCTGTCCCGTTGAGCTACGCTCACCTCCAAGGATTTAAGAAATTAACATCTCCCTTTAGGAGATGCAAGATTTAGACCTTTGGTCGGGGCGGGCGGATTTGAACCGCCGACCTCCTGCTCCCAAGGCAGGCGCGCTGCCAAACTGCGCTACGCCCCGCGCCCCCTATTTGGTAACATAGGCCAAGGGCCTGAGCAAGCGGCCTAATTTTTGACCGGGGCGTTAAAAATATTCATCGCCTTTTCAAGCCCGACCTGAACAACAGCCTCTATCGCCAGCAGGGCCCTTTCTATCATCTCAGAAACTGTTCCCCATTCCTCTTCACGAAAAGGTGAAAGCACGTAGTCGGCCACTGAAATACCAGATTCTGGACGACCAATGCCAAGTTTCAGACGAGGGAAGTCTTTGGTCCCCAAGACATCTATTATAGAAAGAACTCCCCGGTGCCCTCCGGCCCCTCCGGAGCGGACAAGTTTGATCCTCCCAAGGGGAAGATCAAGATCATCATGAACCACCAGAAGGCCTGAAGGGGAAAGACCTAACTCTTTGACTAAACAGGCAACTGCCCGACCAGAGAGATTCATATATGTCTGGGGCCTAGCCAAGACAAACCCCTTGGTTTTAACCACCAGGGAAAAACACCATGATTTCCAGGCAGGAAGAGAATGCTTTTGGACCAGGGCCTCTAAGACCAGAAAACCAATATTGTGTCGGGTAAATTGATAGGTTGGGCCTGGATTGCCCAGGCCCACCACCAGCCACATACTCTACTCGATCTCTTCCTTCTTTTTACCCTTGGAGATAACCTCCGTCTCCACGGCCTCTGCTTCGGCCTCTGTCTCCTCTTCTTCAGGAGAGACGATGGTCACAATGGTCGTCTTCGGAGGATCAAGGACATTGACTCCCTCTATTGGAGGCAGATCCTCAACATGATAAGAATCACCAATATCTAGACCGCTTACGTCTATCTTGATGGTATTGGGAATGGCCATCGGCAAACAGGAAATCGTAAGCTCTCGGGTAATAATCTCCAGAATGCCTCCCCGTTCCATCCCTTTGGCCTTGCCCATGATCTCCACCGGAACCTCCACCTCGATTTCCCTCTCCAGAGAGACCTCGTAGAAGTCTACATGGATGGGTTCGTCGGTTACGGGATGGACCTGAATCTCCTTGACGATGGCCATCTTGCGTTCTTCAGTACCATTGTTCTTAAGGTTGAGATTGAAGATCAGCTGTTCGCCACGATAGCGAAAAAGGAGTTTCTTGAGCTCATTGGCCTCCACCGCCAAAGGAATGTTCTGGGTGCCTTGGCCATAAATGATTCCCGGAAGGAGCCCTTTACGCCTAAGCTTGCGGGCCACCTCCTTACCTGTCTTCTCTCTAACCTGGACGGTCATCTCTACCTGCTTCATGGGAAAAAACCTCCTTTAGACAAAAAGGGAGCTCACAGAATCATCGGCATGGATACGTCTGATAGCCTCCCCCAAGAGATTGGAGACCGAAAGGACTTCTATCTTGCCGATAGCCTTGGCCTCTTGCCTCAAGGGAATGGTGTTGGTAACGACCACACTTTTCAGAGGCGACTTCTTAATCCTCTCTACCGCTGGGCCGGAGAGTACCGGATGAGTAGCCATACCATGGACCTCCTTGGCCCCCTGATCCATAAGGGCCTGGGCCGCCTGGCACATAGTGCCTGCAGTGTCAATCATGTCATCAAGGATGATGGCCACCTTGCCCTTAACATCACCAATGACGTTCATCACCTGGCTCTCATTAGGACGATCCCGCCGTTTATCAATAATGGCCAATTGGGCATCAAGACGCTTGGCAAAGGCCCTCGTCCGTTCCACACCCCCAGCATCCGGGGAGACCATAACGATCTCTTCCCCTCGAAACCGTTCTTTAATGTAGGAAAGAAGAACCGGAGCGGCAAAAAGATGGTCTACCGGGATATCAAAAAAACCCTGGATCTGACCGGCATGAAGATCCATGGAAAGAAGCCTGCGAGCCCCAGCCACAGTAATGAGATTGGCCACCAACTTGGCCGAGATTGGCACCCTTGGAGCACATTTGCGGTCCTGCCTGGCGTAACCATAATAGGGAATAACTGCTGTTATTCGTCGAGCAGAAGCCCTTCTTAGGGCATCAATCATGATGAGCAGTTCCATCAAGTAATCGTTGACCGGAGGACAGGTTGACTGGATCACAAAGACATCGGCTCCACGGACATTCTCCCCTATCTCCACAAAGGTCTCCCCATCACTGAACTTGCGTACCGTGGCCAGTCCCAAGGGAATGCTAAGGTAATTGCAAATCTCCTGGGCCATTTGGGGATTGGAGTTACCGGTAAAAATCTTAAGATGGTTGATGAACATAGGTATCCACCCCTCGTACACTCGAGCCTAAATAGGGTTCAACAATATGGAGTTGCCCATCAAAGTCCTTCAAAAGGCATTCCCCGGCCCGACGGGCGGCCTCGGCCTCCTCAAAGACAGCGAAAATCGTCGGACCACTGCCGCTCATAAGACTTGCCCTCGCCCCAAAAGCAATAAAGGCCGCCTTAATCTCTCTGAGGCCTGGATAGAGGCCAAAAGTGACCTCTTCTAGATCGTTTATCAGGCCTCTTTGCCAAGGCGGCTGACCGGCATCATAAATAAAGGGCTCCTTACGGCTTGTCAATCGCATTTTTTTATAAACCAAGCCTGTAGAGACCTGAACAGGAGGAGTAAAGAGGACGAAGACAGCCCGATACGTGGGCCAAGGACTAAGACGATCTCCGATCCCTTCCCCGAGAGCCGTACTATAAGGATAGACAAAAAAGGGTACATCAGCCCCCAGGGCCCGAGCCAAATCAGCCAGCTCATCAAGCCCCAGAGGGCAACCCAGAAGCTCATTTAACCCCATAAGGACCGAGGCCGCATCACTGCTTCCGCCCCCAAGACCAGCGGCCATGGGGATGTTCTTCTTAAGAGTGAGCCGGAGTCCTATTCGCCAGCCCAACCGATCCAGAAGAAGGCGGGCTGCCTGCAGGGCCAGGTTGCCCTCGTCCTGAGGGGCTTCTCCCCCTTCGATTACCAGTTTGATGTCGGATCCGGAGACAAGCTCTAACAGAAGTTCGTCGAAAAGGGTCACCTTCTGGAAGAGGGTATAGATATCATGATAGCCATCGGGCCGACGACCAAGGACCTGGAGGAAAAGGTTTATCTTGGCCGGGGCCAGAATTCTTTGAATTCTTTTGGCCATCTAAGTCTTTAACCCTTGGCCTTCACGAACTTTAGCCTCAGATCATAGAGGATATGGTCCAAAAGGGCCTCCTCATCTTTGGTAAGGTTGCCTTTGGTCTTCTCTTTAAGCATGGCCAAGGTGTCTATGGCATGGCGGGCAAGTTCTATGTTGATCTTCTTCTCTCCGGTCTCAGGCTCCGGAAGCTCTCCTAGGTGGACCAGAGCCGAGGTGCTTAGGGAGAGGATAAAGGTACTAAAGTTTACCGGAGGGAGAACCGTCTCCGGGGACCTATCTCTGGATTCCTTATTCATAAATTATTGCCTCCTCATTAAGGACAAACTAGCCTTCAGGGCTGCGACAGCTTCAGGATTATAAATTCTTCTAAGTCCTTTGGCACCTTAAGGTCAAGCCGAAGAAAGTAAAGGGGCCAAGAAGGCTTCATGGTTTTGAGTTTAACAGCATCTTTTTCGGTGGTGACGAAGGCCGAAAGGCCCTTTTCTTCAAGAAATTTCCCTAGGCGCCTTAAATCTCTCCCCTTGTAATGATGGTGGTCTGTGAAGGAGAGCTCTGCCGCCGGGGGCCTGCCGATGGCCTTAAGGAGGTCAAAAAAGGCCTCGGGCCTGGCCAGGCCACAGAAGGCCCCCCAGGGAGAACGGGGCCAAGAAACAGGCCGTCCTGAAAGATCAAAGAGACCAACAGCTTGGTAGAATATCTTGAAGACCGGAAGGCCCAAACCATTCAGATATTCCTTTAAGGCCTTGATCTCGGTGTTAGGAAAAAGATTGGCCTTGGAGATGATTAGAATATCGGCCCGACAAAGGGCTGAAGCCCCTTCTCTAAGAAGACCCGCCGGAAATACAGATTCGGTCTCAGGACTGGCCTCGGGAGAGATGAGGACAAGATCAAGATCCCTTAAAAGACGTAGATGCTGAAAGCCATCATCTAGGATGGCCACCGTAGCGTCAAATCTTTGAATCGCCAGAAGACCAGCTTGATAACGGTCTTTTCCAACTACTACCAGGGCCTGAGGAAGCCTTGAAGCCAGAAGGTAGGGCTCATCACCGGCAACCTCCGGACCCACCAAAGGCCCTGCCCCTGCACTTACCACCACTAGTCCCCTAGACTTGCGGCCGTAACCCCGGGAGAGAATCACCGGACGGTGGCCTAAAGAGAGAAGGCGGCGAGCAAGCCAAAGGGTAAAAGGAGTTTTTCCGGTACCTCCCAGGCTGAGGTTCCCCACACTGATAACTGGAATTGGTAGCCGGTAGGAGGGGAAAAGTCCTTGACGATAAAGACGGGCCCTCCAGGCCATAAGGCCGGCATAGGCCTTTCCTAAAGGGGCCAGGGCCTTCATGTTAGAAACCTCCCCAAGGCTTCAACCGCCCTTTGGGTAGCCCCCTGATGTCTCAGATAGACAAACCGGGCCGCCTGAGCGGCCTCCTCTCGACGGGTTAAAAGGCTCTGCCAGGCATCCCAAAGGCGTTCCGGATCCTCAACCTTTATCCCTCCTCCAGAGGCCGAAAGCTCCCCGGCGATCTCAATGACAGAAGAAAGAGAGGGACCAAAAGTCACAGGAACCCTAAGGGCTGCCGGCTCAAGGAGATTGTGCCCTCCGAGGGGGGCAAAGGTGCCGCCGACAAAGGCCACATCACCCAGACCATAAAGGGCCCAAAGCTCTCCCATGGTATCGATGACCACAACCTTAACCCCAGGAGAAAAACGACTCCTCAAACAGCCCTTAAGGCCCAAAGACTCAACCAACCGGAGGATATCTAGAGCCCGCTCTGGATGGCGGGGACAGAGAATCAGTGAGGCCCCGGGAAGAGATGCCTTCAACCGGAGATAGGCTCTGAGAATGATTTCCTCTTCGCCCGGATGAGTACTTCCAGCGACAATGATGGGCCGGCTTAAGGGAAGCTCCTGGGCCAAGGTGGCGATCTTGTCCGGATCCGGAGGGGAGAGATCGTATTTTATATTCCCTACAAATCCTGTCTGTCGAAACCCTAAGGCGCAAAACCTACCTCTATCGGCCTCGGAGGCGGCCAGAATGAGATCAAAGGCCCCATAGAGAAGCCTGGCCAGTGGCCTCAAGAGGCGTAGCCTTTCTGCAGACCGAGGCGAGAGACGGGCATTCAGGAGAATCAAGGGGACCTGATGCCCCTTGAGATCCCAGAGGAGATTAGGCCAGAGGTCTGTCTCCATGAGAACAAAGAGTCTGGGCCTGAGTTTCTCAAGGCTCTTTCTTACTAAGTGAGGAAGATCATAGGGAGCGGCAAAGACATAAGAAACCAGCTTCTGGGCCGTCTCTCGGGCCCGAGTAAGCCCCCAAGGGGTAGAGACCGAAAGGATCACCTCCCCAGAGAAGCTCTTCCTTAGGACCCGAATAAAAGAAAGCCCGGCTCCCACCTCGCCGACGGAAAGGGCATGGACCCAGATGGCCCCTTGCGGGGCCCGAGAGAGATCTGGAGCCAGTCTCTGGGAGACAATATCCCGGTGGCTCCTTTTAAGCCCTTTGATACGAACCAGGGGTAGAAGAGACCAGGAAAGAGTCCGGTAGAGGTGAAGAAAGATCACCTTTTCCTGCTCACCAAGTTAAGGGCCAAGTTGGCCGCCTGATAGGCCGCTTGCCCTGGACCCAAGGAAGCCTTAATCTCCGAAAGACGCCTTCTTATTCTCTCGGCTTTAGCCTGATCAAGAAGAATGGCTCGAGCCTCTTCGGCAACGCGTTCCGGAGTGGCCTCATCCTGGATTAATTCCGGAGCCAGTCTTTCCCCGGCCACCAGATTAACCAAACCTATATAAGGCACTTTGACCAGTCTTCTGGCCAAAAAATAGGTCAAGGGATTAAGTTGATAGGCAATCACCATGGGCACGCCCACAATAGCCGCCTCAAGGGTGACCGTGCCTGAGGCCACTAGCGCCAGCTCAGCAGCCGCCATGGCCTCATAGGTATAGCCTTCAACCACCTTGATACCAGCCGAAAGCGCCGGAGCATAAAGCTCGCCGGGAACCCCCGGGGCCCGAACACAAAGGGCCAGAAGATCTGGCACGTCTTTTCGAAGTTGACGATAGGCCTCAGAGAAGATCGGCAGAAGGCTCCGGACCTCATGGATCCTTGAGCCAGGAAGGATAGAAACAAGCCTTTTTTCCACAGGAAAACTAAGGATCTTAAAGAAGGTTTCCCGACAGAGATGAACCTGAACTAGGTCAAGAAGAGGATGCCCAACGTAATGGACCTTTATACCATGACGACGATAGAACTCCTCCTCAAAGGGAAGGATGACGGCCATCATGTCCACCAGACGTTTGATGACCCGGACCCGCCCCTCACGCCAAGCCCAGACCTGAGGACTTATGTAATAAAATACCGGAATTCCGCACCTCTTGGCCACTCGGGCCAGGAGAAGATTAAATTCGGGGAAATCTATCAAAACTAAAAGATCCGGCCGACTCTGGCGGAGATAAGCCCTCATTTTCAAAAAGGCCCGAAGGATATCCCTAAGGCGAGGTAGGATCTCGGAGAGACCGACCACCGCCAGGCGATTGGCCTCAAAAAGAACCTCACAGCCAGCCTGGATCATCTTTTCTCCACCAATCCCGACAAGCTGGGTCCCCGGGCAAAGATCTCTTATGGCCCGAATAAAGGCCGCCCCGTGAAGATCTCCAGAGGCCTCACCGGCAACTATGGCAATACGGAAGTGGCTTTTAAGTCCTGGATCCAAGGGTCATCAAGGGAAATAGGATGTTCTCTGAGATGGTGGGCAATCCCTTCAAGGATATTAAGAGCAAGCCTTAAGGCCTCCCGTCCGTCCTGGCCCGAGACCACTGGTTCTTCCTGCTCATCAATGGCCTTGATAAAGGCGGCCAGTTCATCCTTTAAGGGATCGGTCTTCGGAAAAGACTTCTCCTTAGGGACAAAGAAGCTCCGACCATCTGGCCCCACCATACGGCTTACAGAAAGGAAGTTTCTGGTCATACTGTCAACCGCCAAGTAGCAGCCAGCAGCAAAGACCCTGATCCGACGCATGGCTCGCAGAGAAATTCGGCTGGCGGTAAGATTGGCGGTCGAACCATCCTCAAAGACCAGACGAACGCTGGCAATATCTACCTTGTCGGAAAGCACAGGCACCCCTACGGCATGAAGATTTTTAAGTGGGGCCTTGGCCATGGCCAAGACGATGTCTAGGTCATGGATCATCAAGTCGAGGACGACGTCGATATCAAGGCTACGCTCTTTGAAACCCGACAGACGGTGGGCCTCGACGAAAAGGGGCCGCTCTACCCTAGCAAGCAACTCAGCCACCGCCGGGTTGAAGCGCTCAATGTGGCCGACCTGAAGAACAAGGCCCTTGCTCCGGGCCAACTCAATGAGTTGATCAGCTTCCTCAAGGGTGGCTGTCATGGGCTTTTCGACAAAGACGTGAACCCCTTCGTTGAGAAAGAACCGGGCCACTTCAAAGTGATCTCTGGTGGGAACAACGATACTCACGGCCTCTACCTGGCCAGATAGCTCCCGATAATCGGTAAAAGACGCTACTCCAAGCTGCCCCCCCACCTCCTGAGCCCTTTGGGGTACGATATCCACCACCCCAACCAGCTCAGCCCCAGGCATCTGGGCCAGTTTTTGGGCGTGAAAACGCCCTAGATAACCGACCCCAACAACGGCAATCTTAACAGTCCCCATGGCCCATAACCTCAGAAGTTATTCCCACTATACAAATTCCCACCTTGTTGGCAAGATTGATAGCCTCAGGACGATCAAAAAACAGGGCCTCTCGGGCCTCCACTGCCAGAACCTCGGCCCTGACCTCGGCCATGGTCTGAATGGTCTTAAGCCCCACAGAGGGAAGGTCAAACCGCCGATCTTGAGAAGGCTTGACCACCTTGACCACCACCGCCCCCTTTTCACAAAGCCCACCCCCCCGACGAATAGTTTCATCGGTGCCTTCAATGGCCTCTACTGCCAAAACTGTACGATCCTTGACCACCACACACTGACCAATGTCAAGCTGGCCAATAGCCCGGGCCATCCGATAACCAAAGGCAATATCCTCCCACTGGTCTTGAGAGGGCTTTCTTTTAGTAAGGATCCCTTCCGGCATGAAAAGCTCTTTGAGAAACCTGGTGCTTTCAACTACTCGGATTCCTTCTTTTTCGAGTTCAGCGGCCACAGCTCGCAGAATGGCGTCATCATGACGGTCTTTAATTTTGCGCCAAAGAAGAAGGGCCTGAAGATCTGGCCGGACATCCCGAAAGATCCTGGTCTTGGTAATTCGGCCCAAAAAAGCTACCTCGGTGACCCCTTCCTTTTTGAAAGCCTTAATAAGGCGGCCCAATTGTCCCAACTTTATCCAGTAGAGACGATCACAGACCTCTTCAAGTACTGGATCTGACTCCCCTTGATGGGCCACACAGACAACCTCATAGCCCTGTCGAGTGGCCTCTTGAGCAAAGAGCACCGGAAACTTTCCCCCACCGGCGACTAGGCCTATCTTTGGCATGACTTTTAAGGGATGTTTTCCTCGGCCTTGTTGACTAACCTGAGCACTCCACGCTCAGAATTCTCTATAAACTCCACAAAGGCCTTGATCTCATCAAACTGCGGGACCTCTTCCCTGACCTTGGCCAAGGCCTCGGCCAGGGAGAAGGAAGACTTGAAGATGATCCCAAAGGCCCGGCGCAGGGCTTCCAAAACCTCGGTGGCCATTCCTGAACGCCTAAGCCCCACCAGGTTGAGACCATAGAGCCGGGCAGGGTTTCCTCGGGCCAGAACAAAAGGGGGGACGTCCTTATTGACCCCAGAGGCCCCTCCGACAAAGGCCATCTTGCCAATGCGGCAAAACTGATGGATGGCTACCAGCCCCCCGAGAATGGCCCGCTCGCCAACCTCAACATGCCCCCCCAAGGTGGCTGCATTAGCCATAATTACCCCATCTTCCAAAACACAGTCATGAGCAACATGGACATAGGCCATGAGAAAACAGCCGTTTCCGATCCTGGTAACTCCCTTATCCAGAGCAGTGCCTCGGTTGATGGTCACGTATTCACGGATGACATTATCATCTCCGATCTCTACCCGGGTCGGCTCACCGCCATATTTGAGGTGTTGGGGTGCCCCCCCAATGGAGACAAAGGGATAGATCCTGTTTCGAGCCCCAAGGCGAGTGAGGCCCTCGATGACTACATGAGAGGCAATCTCACAGTCAGGACCGATCTCCACCCCTTCGCCGATCACGGTATATGCGCCTATGGAGACCCCGGACGCGATCTCTGCCCGAGGATGAATAATTGCTGTGGGATGAATCATCTAACCTCCTTGCCTCCTATCTCAATGCGGCCATAAGTTCGGCCTCGGCCACCAAACGATCCTCCACAAAGGCCTTGCCGGCCATCTTCCAGATGTTTCGCTTGCGTTTAAGGTTGACAAGCTCAAGAACAAGCTGATCTCCGGGGCGGACCGGATGCCGGAAACGAACTCCATCAAGGCCAGCAAAATAGACCATCTTATTGGCCAATTCCTCAGGGTCAGTGAGTTTAGCTAAAATTGTGGCCACCTGGGCCATGGCCTCAAGGATCAGGACCCCGGGCATGATAGGTTCCTCTGGGAAATGCCCCATAAAAAAGGGCTCGTTTATGGTTACGTTCTTAAGCCCTTTGATAAATACCCCTGGTTCTATCTCCAGGATGCGGTCAACCAACAGAAATGGGAAACGATGGGGAAGAAGGCCCATAATTTCTTTTATGTGGATCGTCTCCTGGTTAATCGTCGTCATCCCGACCCTCCTCAAGGCGCTTAAGACGCTCCTTGAGCCTCCGGACCTCCCGGACAAGCTCTGGCAGCCGCCCCAAGGCAGCCATAGTCCGCAACCAGTATTGATGCTCCATGGCTGGAGCCCCAGAGACCACCGCCCCACTGGGAACATCCTTGTGGATGCCGGATCGGGCGGCTATCACCGCCCGATCGCCTATACGGACGTGATCCGCCACTCCGGCCCCGCCACCAAACATCACCCCCCGGCCGATGACCGTAGAGCCCGCAATCCCTACCAAGCCGGCCATAGCTGTATGGGGACCTATCCGAACGTTGTGAGCAATCTGGCAGAGATTGTCGATCTTTGTCCCCTGGCCGATAACCGTGGCCCCAAAGGCCGCCCGATCTATAGTAGTATTGGCCCCAATTTCAACCTCGTCTTCGATAATTACCGTGCCCACCTGAGGTATCTTGACGAATTTTTCTCCCTCCCGGGCGTAGCCAAACCCATCGGCACCGATGATGGCCCCGGCATGGATAACCACCCGGCGACCAATCCGACATCCAGGATAAATGACCACATTGGCATGGATGACAGAATCATCCCCGACCTCGACCCCTTTACCCAAATAGGCCCCAGGGAATATGGTCACCCGACGGCCAAGCCGTACCCCTTCGGCCAAAACGGCCAAGGGATAAATAGAGACGTCTTCTGGAATCAGACAACCATCACCAATTACCGCCTGGGAACTTATACCCCGAGGCTCGTAGGGCTTGGCAAAGAAGAGTTGAGCCAAGCGGGCGTAGGCCAAATAGGGGTCTTTGACAACAATGAGGCTTCGATCAGAGAGCTCTTTAACCAGGGATTCCGGAACTATTAGGGCCCCTGCTTGCGATCTCTGGGCCTCTTTAAGATACTTTCGAGAAATAACAAAGGAGAGATCTTCCGGAGAAGCACTTGAAAGAGGGGCCAAGCCCCTCACCTCAACATCTAACCCTTCGACTCTTCCTCCCACTAGGGAGGCCAACTCAGAAAGCCTTCTGGCCACTAAAAATATCCCCCTATCCGAAAGTTCCAGCTACTTTTATCTTCCCCCTCCTTGACATCAAGGTTATAGCCCCATTCAATCCGCATGGGTCCCATAGGGGAAAGCCACCTTATACCAAAACCAACACTTTTACGAATATCAGAAAACTTGTAGCCCTCTTCCTCCCCCCAGACGTTCCCCATATCAAAAAAGACCACTCCTTTAAGCCCCATATTGGAGACCAGAGGAAAGATGTCTTCGATCTGGACGAAGGCCATCCGTTCACCACCGATCCGCTCACCGGTGACTGGATCAACAGGGCTTATATCGCCGTATTGAAAGCCGCGAACACTCTCCAGACCCCCGAGGTAAAACTTCTCATAGATGGGGAGCTTGCCTCCAGGCCCCTCAGTAACATATCCTAAACCACCGCGCACATGAAAAGTCGTCCCCCAAACAAAGGGCAAATAGATCCCCCAGGTGTACTGAACCTTGACAAAGGCACTGTCTCCACCCAAGGGCCCCCCAGCATACTCCAGACTAATGGTGTTGATAGTCCCCCGAGTGGGATCAAAGAAATTGTTTCTGGTATCCCGAGTAAGACCTATGTTTAGGGCACTAGTGATATTAATATCCTCGCTTTCCTTGATGGCCCAAGAGGCCCAATAGCTGACATCCTTCAGAGTGGTGTTATCGTAACGATACCCCCAGTAGATCCGGGTGTCGGGATTTAGAAGATAACCGAACCTTAAAGCTCCACCGGTTGAATCCTTGGTGTAATCATCATAGGTGCGTTCCCAGTTATAGAGGTCCATACCCACTGAAAGTTTGGTGTCTCGGAAATAGGGCTCGGTAAAGGAAAAAGTGTAGCGATTGGTCCGACCGCCAAGGATCCCCCGGAAGGAAAGGATCTGACCTTTGCCCAAGAAGTTGCGCTGGGATATCTCTCCCATAACGATAACGTTATCTACCGAACTATAGCCAGCCCCAATGCTGAAGCTGCCGGTAGGCCGCTCCTTGACCTTGACGTCAAGGTTCATCTCATCCTCTCTGATCCCCTTCTCGGGGGAGATGCTCACGTCTTCAAAATAGCCCAGACGTCTTAGCCGGTCATTGCTCTTACGGATAGCCGTGGCGGAAAAGAACTCCTGCTCCTGGACTAGAAGCTCTCTGCGGATGACCTTGTCTCGGGTACGGGTATTACCAGTAATTTCAATCCGGTTGATCCGCACCCGCGGACCCTTGTCTACCTTGAAGATAACATCAACCTTTAGCCTCTCGGAATCTTTTTTGATCTCTGGTTCTACCTCAGCATAGGCATAGCCTTTGTCGGCATAAAGGTCTGTCAATCGGAGGACATCCCTCCTCAGAGCCTCCCGATTAAAGACCTTCTCTTTAGTAATAAAAAGCTTTGAGAGGAGAAATTTTTTATCCTTAAAAAGGTCCTCTTGGATATCTATCTTGCCTACTCCATACTGAGGCCCCTCTTCCACGGGGATGGTAATGTAGATCCATCTTCCCTTTTGAACTACCTTGGGTTCCCCCACTCGGGCGTCTATGTAGCCGTGATTATGATAGAAGGAGACAATCTTGCCCAGATCACGCCTGAGGGTTCCCCAGGCCAAAACCCCCGGTTCGACCGTACCCCCGGTAAAGATGGCTTTGGCCTTCTTTAACCAGCTCAACCAATCCTTTTCGCTGATTTCTAGGATATCCTTGAGTTCACTATCCTTAAAGGCTCGGTTGCCCTCAAAGCGAATCTCCTTTATGTAGATCTTCTCCCCCTCCTTGACCTTAAAGACTACCTCCACCCCTTGAGGCCCAGATGGCCTGACTTCCGAAGACACCCGGGTATCGTAATAGCCCTTCTCCCGATAGATGTATTTGATCTTCTCTTCGGCCTCCCGGATCTCCTTGGGATTGAAGATCGTATGAGTCTTAAGGCCTAGAATTTCCATAAGCTTTTCGTCAGAGATGGCTTTGTTGCCTTCGATGACGATCTTCCTCACCGTGGGTTTTTCTTTGAGGATATAGGTCACCAGGAGACCACCGTCTTTTTCTTCAACATCCACCCGGACATCGTCAAAGTAGCCCATGGCAAAGATATTTTTGATGTCTTCCCGGATGACCTCCGGATCATAGGTGTCACCTATCCTGATCTTAATAAGAGCCCGGACGGCATCAGGATCAAGGGTCTGACAACCTAGGATCTCGACCTCAACCACCTTCCTGCGCTCAAGAACAACATTGGCCAAGTCCTTGGCCGCCTGTCGGGCTAGATCCACCAAGGCCAAGGGAGTCCCTATCACATAGATAGTCTTGAGGGGCACTGGGTAGTCCTGACGAAAGACCTTAAGATCCAAGGAGAGCTTGCCGGCAAACTCCGTAGCACTCCCCCAGACCACAGCATCTACGCGGAAGCTTTCGGCCATCTTTTGGAGCCGATCATAAGGGACTTCCTCCGGAATTTCTCCTAGGATCTCCTTAATTTTAGAAGGAGAAACCACCCTCAGGCCTTCTTCCGTCAGACGCCGCAGAAGGAGCCTGTAGAGTTCTTCTTTGAGTTTGGGTTGGGGCTTGGGGCTGTAAATCTTGGGAGGCAGGACCAGAAGCGAAATCGAAGGACCAATGGCCCCCTGAGCCCCTTTGCTGAAAAGAATTACCCCCAAAACAAGCAAAATTATTCCCACTCGGGCCACGGATGCTCCTTATTTAGCTCTACCACTTGGCCATGGGTCAGACCCAGGCACCGATCCATACGTCGGGCCAAGCTAAGGTTATGGGTGACCACCACGGTCGTGGTATGATAAGCCCGGTTCAAGGCCAAAATCAACTCTCCAATTCTCTCCCCACTTCGAGGGTCCAGGTTACCGGTCGGCTCATCGGCCAGAAGAAGCCGAGGAGAAAGCACCAAGGCCCGAGCAATGGCTACCCGTTGCTGTTCTCCACCCGAGAGGTCCCCTACCCGGTAATCAACCCTATGCTCCAAAGAAACGGCCCGAAGAACGACCTCGGCCTTCTCGGCTGCCTCGCTTGAAGAAAGACCGGCAATAAGACAGGGAATCATGACGTTTTCCCGGGCCGTAAATTCCGGTAGCAGGTGGTGAAATTGAAAGACAAAGCCAATTTCCCGATTGCGAAATCGGGAAAGATCTCTTTCTGAAAGACGGGAGATATCCTGGCCGAAGAGGCGAATACTGCCCCGGCTGGGCCTCTCCAGAGTCCCCAGGATATGCAAAAGGGTCGTTTTCCCCACCCCGGAGGCCCCGACAATGGCTACGGCCTCCCCAGCATAGATGGTCAGATCAAGCCCAGAGAAGACCGTCACCCGGTGACCGTCGGAGACAAAGGTCTTCTCTAAACCTCGGACTTCGATGGCGACCTCAGACATAGCGCAAAACCTTGGCCGGATTGAGTCGAGCAGCCTGAAGGGCCGGATAGACGGTGGCTCCAAAAGAAATGAGCATGGCCGAGGCAGCAATAAGGGCCACATCGGCCAGCTCCATTCTCACCGGGAGGTGATCTATATAATAGACATCTGCCGGAAGCTTAATCAGGGAATAATGGGAGATAAGGAAACAGATCCCCATCCCTCCAGCGACTCCCATCAAGGTCCCGATGGCCCCTAAGGCCAAGCCTACAAGGACAAATATGCGCATCACTGCCCCATCGGTAGCCCCCATGGACTTAAGGATAGCGATGTCACGCCTCTTTTCCATGACCATGAGGATAAGGGTAGAAACGATATTAAAAGCAGCCACCAGAACTATGAGGGTCAAGATGATAAACATAGCCAACTTTTCCAGCTTGAGGGCCGAGAAGAGAGAACGGCTCATCTGACGCCAGTCCATGACCACAAAGGGATAGCCCAGGACTTTGGATATCTGTCGTGAGAGCCTGTCGGTAGCAAAGATATCGGAAACAATCAGTTCAATCCCGTGGACAGCCTGACCCAGGTCAAGGATCATCTGAGCCCGAGACAAAGCAATGAAGGCAATAGAGGAGTCAAATTCAAACATCCCCGAATCAAAGACGCCCACTACCTGAAAGAGCTCTACCTTAGGCAAAAGCCCAAAGGCGGTAGCCAATCCTCCTGGCAGAAGGAGACGAATCTTCTCCCCTGGGACAACCCCTAAGGCCTTAGCCAACTCTTTGCCCAGGATGATTCCTGGAAGGCCATCCGAAGAGGCAAGATCTGAAAAGCTCCCCGAAAGGAACTTCACCTTGATGGTCTTAAAGGCCCTGACGGGATCTATCCCCCGGATGATCACCCCCCGGGACCCCTCCCGCGAAGATACAAGCCCCTGGGCATACACATATGGACTAGCAGCCAATACCCGGGCCCTTTTCCCTCGGATCCTCCCCCAGATTCCCTCCTCCGGAACGCTTATCCCCTCCAGACGCTTACAAAGCTGTTCGTAATTGCGAATTTCTCCGGCCAGACTCCGGACAATTATGTGAGAATTGACTCATAGGATGCGTTCCCGTAGATGACCCTCAAAGCCACTCACCACCGCAATGACCACTATCAGGGCCATGACCCCGACAGCCACTCCCAGAGCGGAGATTATGGAAAAGAAGGCTGTTATCGGCCGTTTTCTTCCTGCCCACAGATAACGCAGGCCAACAAACCACTCTAAAGACATAAAAGGTTAGTCCTTCTTTTGAGGACGAAGTTGCGGGAAGAGAATCACCTCCCGGATAGAAGGAGCATCAGTGAAGAGCATTACCAGGCGGTCAATCCCAATCCCTTCACCAGCCGCTGGCGGCATCCCGTATTCCAGGGCCCGGACAAAGTCTTCATCCATCTCGGGGTGGACTTCATCATCGTGACGCCCCTTCCTGATCTGCTCCAGAAAGCGCTCTCGTTGATCTCTAGGGTCATTGAGCTCAGAGAAGGCATTGGCAATCTCTCTTCCGGCGATAAAGAGTTCAAAACGGTCAGTAACCGTCGGATCAGACTCATTGCGTCGGGCCAGGGGAGATATGTCCACCGGAAAATGGGTCACAAAGGTTGGCTGAATGAGTTTGGGCTCCACAAGGGCATCAAACAACTTGGCCCATAATTTGCCAAGAAGAAGTTCCCTTTCGTCTATCTTAATTCCCCTCTTTTGAGCAAAGTTGATCACCGCCTCCCTGTCCTTGAGTAGTTCTTCCGGGACTCCTCCCAGCTTAATCAGGGCCTCCCTGAAAGACAGCCGGGGCCAAGGCGGAGTAAGCTCAATAAGCTCCCCCTGATAGCTCAACTTGGTCCCCCCCAAGATTTCCCGGGCCAAATACTCAAAGAGGGCCTCTGTAAGGGGCATTAGATCTTCATAGGTGGCGTAGGCCTGATAGAACTCCAGCATAGTGAACTCAGGATTGTGTTGGATCGAGATGCCTTCGTTACGAAAATTACGATTAATCTCAAAGACCCGCTCAAACCCCCCAACCAGAAGGCGTTTTAGGTAAAGCTCTGGGGCAATGCGTAGATAGAGGTCAACCCCTAAGGCATTGTGATGGGTCTTAAAGGGCCGGGCCGTAGCTCCACCAGGAATAGGTTGCATCATCGGGGTTTCGACTTCCAGGAAGCCTCTGGAAGAAAAAAATTCCCTTATAAGCTGGATGATCTTCGTCCGGCGGCAAAAGATCTCCCGGACCTTAGGATTGACAATAAGATCAAGATAGCGTTGACGGTAACGAAGCTCGACGTCCTGGAGACCATGAAACTTTTCAGGCAGGGGACGCAGGCTTTTGGTCACCAAGGAAAACTTTTCAACCAGAATGGTAAGCTCTCCAGTTTTGGTGCGGAAAAGAGTCCCCTCAATCCCGATTATATCCCCGATGTCTATGTATTTTTTGAAAAGCTTAAAGGCCTCTGGACCAACTTTGTCTTTTCTGACAAAGATTTGGATACGACCTGTTTCGTCCTGGATATGACCGAAACAGGCCTTCCCAAAATCCCTCCTGGCCATAAGACGGCCAGCCAGAACAAAGGGCCCAGGGACCTTGTCCAGATCCTCTGTCTCATAGTCTTTGAAGGTTTCAAGGACGGCTCCGGCCCTGTCTTTGGCCCGAAAGTCATTAGGGTAGAGGGGAATCCCTAAGCGCTCAAGTTCTTCTGCCTTCTCACGTCTCCTTTTTAAAACCGCACTTTCTTCCACGGCTTCTCCCCTGTTAAAATTGTCTGGAAACACAGGCCGATCTAATGTATTTTGCTTAGGCCGTCAAGAAAATGCTCGTTGAGGACCTTGCCGGCGCGCCCGTAGCTCAATCGGACAGAGCTTTGGACTTCGAATCCAAAGGTTGGAGGTGCGAGTCCTCCCGGGCGCGCCACTAATTCTCTAAAAGACCTCTGGTTGAAAAGGTCTTTTAAATAGGTTAATTACCTCTAGGCTTGACCACCTCAGCGCGCCCGTAGCTCAATCGGATAGAGCATTGGACTACGAATCCAAAGGTTGGAGGTTCGAGTCCTCCCGGGCGCGCCAACCTTCCTGTTGACTCTCCTGTTTTTTTCAGTCCTAAGAGGTGAAAACACTAGAGATTATTTTGCCCCCAGAGTTGGAGAGATCTCTGATACCTCTGGAATCCTTTTCTCAGGCGAGATCAGGCGAAGGTCTTCAAACTTGCGGGCCGTCACCAGAATGCGATTCTCGTAAGAACATAGGGTCCGGTTATAGGCCTCTACGGTCTGTTTGAGCCTATGACCAAGATGGTTAAAGTGGTCGCTGAGGATACGAAGACGATCATAAAGTTCTTTGCCCAGATGGACGATCTCCCTGGCCCCATCGGCCATCTCCTGCTCTTGCCAAGCATAGGCCACGGCCTTCAAGACGGCCAGAAGGGTCACCGGAGTGGCCAGAAGAACCCTGTGCTCGACTCCAAATTCTATGATTCCGGGATCAATCCTAAGGGCCGCTGAGAGCAGGCCTTCGGCAGGCAGGAACAGAATCACAAATTCGGGACTTCTCTGCCACCGCGATTCTATGGCCTCCCAGTACTGCCTTTGGGAAAGGACCTTAATGTGATTGCGGAGGCCAGCTACGTAATGCTCAAGTTTTTGCCGGGATTTTTCTTCATCAGCCTCCTCTACGGCCTCTAGAAGGATCTCCAGGGGAACTTTGGCATCAATGGCTATGGTCCTTCCACCGGGGAGCCTGACGATGAGATCCGGCCGCCGGTTCTTGGAGCTCCCAGAAAAGGAGACCTGTTCTTCAAAGTCACACCTGGGAAGCATGCCCACCATTTCCACTATCCGCCTAAGTTGAATCTCTCCCCAGCGCCCCCTTATCCGGGGATGTCTGAGGGCCCGGGAAAGGTTCTCTGTCTCCCTCTGGAGCCTTGGCAGGTAAACTTCGATCAGGTTGCGTATCCCCTCCTCAAGCCCCTTGTAAGCCCCCTCCCGTTTGGCCTCCATCTCCCTGATTTCCCGGTTAATCTTCTCCAGGGCTTCGCTGATCGGTTGGGTAAGACCAAAAACCGCCTCCTCCTGGGCTTTCAGGCGTCCCTCTAGTTCTCTGCGGGCGACTTTGAGAAAGTTTTCTCCAGTCTTCTCAAGAATCTCTGCTGAAAGGGCCTTAAAGGTATTTTTTAACTCCTCCTGGGCCTTCTCCATAAAAGAAAGCTTTTCGTTGAAGAGTTTTTCCTCCTGAAGAACCCTTTCTTTTAGCCTAGCTAGCTCAACCTCCTTGAGGCTTAGCCGTTCTTTAAGCTCTTCAAGCCTCTCCAAAAGGTCTCTCTTTTCGGTCTCAAGTTTCCCCCGGTATTCCTCCAGTTGGGTAAGCCTCTCTAAAAGATGGGCCAACTCTGTCTTCTTCCGGTCAAGCTCACCATTTAGGCCTTCGATTATCCCCCAGAGCCTTTTGCGCTCCCAAAGCCCCCAGGCTCCAAGAAGACCTCCTAGCAAAAATCCCATCAGCAGATAGACCCATTCGGAAAATACCATGAAGACCCCCTCTAAGTTGTTCGGCTATTGTTTACTAATTAGGCACTTTTATGCGGCACCTGAAACCTAGGCCTCGAAATGATTCACACAGTGAAATGTCATATGTTTGATGACTCTATTTTTCTACCCTTTACCCGGTAATAGACATCTAAAACCCGGGGGAGGAGGTCTTCCAGGTGTTTTATGCGCTCTTCGTCCGGTGGATGGGTAGAGAGAAAGGCCGGCAATTGCGGCCGCCCTTGGCTTAGCTTAAGCATCCGCTTCCAGAACCTGACCGCCTCCCGAGGATCGTAGCCGGCTTTGGCCATAAGGAAGAGACCTATCTCATCGGCCTCAAGCTCCTGAGTGCGGCTGTAGGGAAGAATAAGAGCGATGTTGGTCCCCAGACCGTAGGCGGCATAGAAAATCCTTCTTACCCTAGAATCATCGAGGTTCAACAATGAGACCAGGGCCTTTTCCCCGAGGTCGGCCAGGAGGGCAAGGCTAAGGCGCTCAGCCCCATGATGGGCCAAGGCATGGGCCACCTCATGACCGATGACCGTGGCTAGACCGGCCTCGTTTTGGGTGACAGAAAGAATCCCTGTATAGACAAAGACCTTGCCTCCGGGCAGGCAAAAGGCGTTTATCGTCTTGGGATCATCTATGACTTTGAACTCCCAATCATAATTTGTATGTCCCGTAGCCTTAGCGATTCGCCAGCCGACTCGCTCAACCAGAGCATTTATCTGGGGATCCTGGGAAAGCTTGGCCTCTTTGAGAATCTCCCTGTAAGCTTGAAGACCAAGGGCAAGTTCTGTCTTAGGATCAATGAGGATAAGTTGTTGGCGACCAGTAATCGGAGCCGTAGCACAGGCCGAAAGCAAAAAAAGCCAAACGACAAGCCAATCCAAGGCCTTTCCGGTAAGAATCCTCACTGTTTATCCTCTCATCTCTTTGTTAAATAGTAAAGGTTATTGATTTAATAGTTGAGAAGTCTTAAGAGAGGTTTTCGACATCAATGCGTCGTCCTAAAACATAAAGGATCTCATCTTTATCAATTATATGTTCGGCTTTAGGCATGAGGTTTATCTTATCGGAAAAGCGGCTTCGCGTCCCAATGACATAGACGTGATAGCGACGCCGGAGATCTAATTCAGCTAAGGAATGCCCGATAAATGAGGGCGGGGGATCTATTTCGGCTATGCAAAAATCGGGCATCATTGGTAAAAAATCGACGATATTAGGCATAACTAAGCTTTGGGCTACCCGGCGGGCAGAATCACGTTCAGGAATGATCACCCGGTCGGCCCCGACCAGAGAGAGCACCTTGGCATGATCCTCATCATTGGCTTTAGCCAAGACCTTCTTGACCCCGAGCTCTTTGAGATAAAGGGTAATCAAGACGCTTTGGGTAAGATTGCCCACAGCCACAATAACCTGCTCCATGTCTGTGAGCCCTAGCCCTTCCAAAACCTCTCTTTTGCTAGCGTCGCCCACTACGGCCTCATTCACGTAAGGGCTTATGGCCTCAACCAGGGCCTCGTCCTTTTCCACGCAGAGGACGTGTTGATCGTGTTCAACAAGATTGCGCGCCAGATAGAAGCCAAATTTACCTAAGCCAATAACCGCAAAGTGGCGTCTTTCCATAGGTTACCCCACCATGAGGTTTTCTTCTGCATAATAATAAGGCCTGGGACGAGTGGTTACCCTGGCTAGGACTGAAAGCACAGAAAGTAGCCCCACCCGCCCGATAAACATCACCATAATAATCAGTATCTTTCCTGAGGTTCCCAGGTGAGGGGTCAGCCCCACAGAAAGCCCCACGGTACCCAGGGCAGAAATAGTCTCAAAAAGATAGGCCAAAAACTGGCTTCGGGACTCGGAGAAGGGAAGATTAGGACCAATGATCATCAATATCAGGTGGGCCCCCAGGGCAACCACCACCATGATGACAAAGAGGGTCAGTGCCCTTTGAACCGTGCTTTCAGGGATGGAACGTCTGAAGATCACTGTTCTGGGAAAACCCCGAAGCCGACTTAAGGCGGTAAACCAGAGAACGGCCACAGTGGTCGTCTTCAAGCCCCCACCAGTAGATCCCGGACAGGCCCCAATAAACATGAGAAGAAGCAAAAGATAGAGGCTGTCTTCGGTAAGGCCAGCGATATCTACAGTATTAAAACCTGCCGTCCGGGCACTAATGCTGTGAAAGGCGGCCACAAGAATTTTGCTTGACTCCGGAAGCTGGCCCAACAGACCTGACCTCTCGAAATAAAGAAGTCCCAAACCCCCTAAGATAATTAGAAAAAAGTGGGTCCCAACGGTTAGACGAAAATGCACCGAAAACGGACCTGACCGAGGTCTAAGGAGACGATCAACCAACTCGTAAATTACGGCAAAGCCTGTGTTACCCAAAAGTATGGTCACCATTACAATACCGCTTATGGCCCAGTCATCCCGATAAGGAATGAGGCCCTGGGGAAGACTCGAGAATCCGGCGTTACAGAAGGCTGAAACAGCGTGGAAAATTCCATGAGCAAAGGCCTTACCAGCCGGAAAATCACGTAAAAAGAAAAGCCCCAAACCGACAGCTGCCACGGATTCAACAATCATGGTAAAGATCAAGATGACCCCAATAAGATAGCGAAGATCAGGCACCCGCCTATGTAAAAAGCTCTCCTGAACCACAACCCGGTCACTAAGACGTACTGGACGCCCCAGAGTATAGGCCAAAAGGACCGAAAAGGTCATCACCCCCAGGCCCCCTACCTGCATGAGGATCAAGATGACCGATTTGCCTAGAGAGGTAAACGTCTCGGCGGTGTTAGTTACAGTCAATCCAGTAACACAAAGGGCCGAGGTGGCTGTAAATAGAGCATCTATTAGACTCAGAGGCCTTTGGTGCATCGGGGGAAAATAAAGGAGGACGGTTCCCAAAAGGTCAACAAGGCCGAAACCTAAAAGGACCAGGGCTGCCGGATGGTTACGCAGTCTTTTACTGATAAGATAGACATCCATGTCCACCCAACATAACTCCAGATATCATAAGGGCCAACGGAAAACTCTTGAAGATCGGAGTAAAACACCATGGCTAAACAGGTCCTTGAGGTCCGAGGGCTAAGTAAGGTCTTTGCCTCAAGACCGGCCCTAAAGGGAGTAGATCTAGAGCTTTTTGAAGGAGAGATTTTGGGGATCCTGGGGCCTAATGGTGCTGGCAAGACCACCTTGATCCACTGTTTGTTAGGGCTCATCACCCCTAGCTCCGGAACGATCCGGATATTTGGCCTTGAGTTATCCGACCATCGAACAGAGATCCTTAAAAAAGTAAATTTTGCCTCAAACTATGTCTCTTTGCCTCTTTCGCTCACCCTTTGGGAGAACTTGATGGTCTATGCCCTGATTTACCAAGTCCCCAGGGCGGGCCAGAGATGTCAAGAGATGCTCAGGCTCTTTGGGCTCGAAGACTTAGCCAGCAGCCCGGCCAGAAGGCTTTCTTCCGGACAGATGATGCGGCTATGTCTGGCCAAAGCCCTGATTAACGATCCCCAGATCCTCCTCCTCGATGAGCCCACTGCTGGTCTGGATCCTAAAATGGCCCGTCACACCCGAGAACTTCTTAAGAGGCTTCGAGAAGAAAAGGGGCTTTCGGTCATCTATACCTCCCATAATCTTAAAGAGATGGAAGAGATCTCCGATCGAGTAGCCCTTATTGATCACGGAGAGATCATCGCTCTGGCCCCAGCAGCTGAGCTGAGACAACGTTTTGCCGCCAAGGATCTGGAAGAGGCCTTTTTCCGGGCTATCGGAGGAAAGGACAATGTCCCTTAAACGAATCTTAGCCGTCTCTTTAAGGCAGCTTTTTCTTTATCGGCGGAGTCTTACTAGACTTCTTGAGGTCTTCTACTGGCCGACCGTGGATCTTCTCCTCTGGGGATTCGTAACCCTTTATCTCCAGGAGAGTGCCTCCCGGTTGCCGAACTTTGTCTCTTACTTTTTGGGGGCCCTTATTCTCTGGAACATCCTTTATCGGGCCCAACAGGGAATCGCTGTATCCTTTTTAGAGGACATTTGGGCTCGAAACCTCATCAATCTATTTGTCTCCCCCTTGCGGCTTTCTGAATACATCAGCGGACTTCTTGTCATCAGTGTTATCAAAACCAGTTTGGCCTTCATCATTATGTCCTTTCTGGCCGGCCTCATTTATTCCTTCGATATTTTCAAGCTAGGCCTGGGGCTTCTTCCCTTGGTGCTTAATCTGGTGGCCCTGGGCTGGGCCATTGGCTTGGCCACCATTGGTTTTATCCTTTGGTTCGGACAGGAAGCAGAGATCCTGGCCTGGGCTTTGGCCTTTATTTTTCTACCCCTTTCCGCTGTCTTCTATCCTGTAGATGTCTTGCCGCCGGCCATACAAACCCTCTCCCGCCTGACTCCCTCGGCCCACGCCTTTGAGGGTATGCGGACCATAATCAACCAAGGGATCTTCCCTTGGGATCATCTCCTTAAGGCCGGCGCCCTAAATATTGTTTATCTTTCGGCCAGCCTGCTCTTCCTTGGTTTTATCTATAAAAGGGCTTTAAAAAAGGGGACTATTCCCAAGATTGGAGAGTAGGGTTTCCGGAAAAATTATCATCTTAAACTAACACTTTAAAGCCCCCCCTTCTCACAACCGATCTTTAAGGAAGAGACCAAAAAGAGGTTCTGTGAGCAAAAAACAGGAGGCTCCTTGATGGAAGGGAAAGAGAAGAAACAGTCCCGTTGGGAGGACCAAAGACAACACGAAAGAGTACCCGTACTTCAGCAGGTTACCTATACTGATGGGCGTCGAATTTATACGGAATTCATCAGAGATATCAGTCTGGGGGGCATTAAGGTGGAGTCCAGCCATCCCATGAAGGTCGGAAGCATTGTCACGGTCTCCATTGACACCAATCCTCCCCTTAAGCTCAAAGGAAGGGTAATGTGGTGCCGCCAGGGGGAAAACGGCTACGAAGCCGGGATTCAATTCGCCGAACTCTCTCCTAAGCAACAACTGGCCTTAAAGACTGTGGTTCAGACCCTTATCTGGGACAAGGTGGGAATTATCAACGGATAAGGCCATAACTTAAGGCTACCCGGACCAGGTCTGTTTGGCGCCTGAGTCCCAGCTTTTTCATTACGCTCTGGCGGTGGTGCTCCACCGTTCGAGAGCTGATGTTAAGTTTCTCGCCAATCTCCCGGCTAGTAAGCCCCTGGGCCACCAGACGAAGGACTTCCAATTCTCGGGGGGTCAAGCTGGGAAGATTGGCCGGGCGCTCAGGAATCCCCTCCGAGGGCCGAACAGCCTTAAAGAGGCCTGGAGATAGGTATATGCCTCCCCGGGCAGCCGTCTCTATAGCTCGCACAACCTCCTCGGGCTCAGAGATCTTAGAAAGATAGCCTCTGGCCCCTAAAGTCAGGGCCCGGCCAACATAGGTCTCGGTAACATACATAGATAAAACTACTGTTTTGACCTCGATCCCCTCTTCCTTCAGTCTTTTTAAGACTGCAAAGCCGTCGTGATCGGGGAGTTCAAGGTCAAGAACCAAAACATCCGGCCGCAGATCCTGGCATATAGAAACAGCCGCCTTCCCATTAGAGGCCTCTCCGACGACCACAATATGGGGATATTCTTCAAGAATCTTGCTCAGGCCTCTTCTAAAAAGAGGATAATCATCGGCCAGGACTACTCTGACCCGAGGCTCCGACATTCTCCACCTTCCTCAAAAAAGACGACCGTTATCGAAACCCTACATATCCAAATTGTTTGTCCTAGTAAAGATTTATTTCTCCGTTATCTTCATTAGTTCAGAACGCTTAAAAAGAACTTCGACCCGAGGGACCTCCTTCTTTAACCTCTGGAGGCCCCCCTCTTCTTCCCGGTCAACCAGGACCAAGATGGCCTCAGGGACAAGACCGGCCTCTTTTACCCTCTCTACGGCCAACAGAGTAGAGCCTCCAGTGGTCACCACATCCTCAACAACAACTACCCGGTCACCAGGGGAAATATTGCCTTCAACAAACCGGCCGGTACCGTGCCCTTTGGGCTCTTTGCGGACCGAAAAATGATAAAGGTGCCGTCCGTAACGATAAGCCGTGTGCATTATGGCGCAGGCAATAGGATCTGCTCCAAAGGTCATCCCCCCGATGCCCACTACAGGCAGATCAGCTATCACCCGATAGCCCAACTCCCCTACCAGGGCTGCTCCCTCTGGATCTAGAGTGATCCTTTTAAGGTCAAAATAAAATGGGCTTTCTTTACCCGAAGATAGCCGGAAAAAAGGGGGGTCTTTCCGCCAAATAAAGGCCTGTTTAACGATCATTTGGGCCAGACGTTCTCGTGGAAGCATAAAGTAGACCTCCTCGTTCTTGACAACTCTTATCGAGCATATATCCTGCCGAGAATCAAGAGAGGTAAGCAATGAGCCATTACGTTCCGGACCTAAAGACCTTTTTACAACTAGCCCAAAAGTTCAATTACATTCCGGTCTGGCGAGAGGTATTGGTGGACTTTGAGACCCCCATCTCTCTTTTCCACAAACTGGCCACCGGGCCCTACGCCTTTCTTCTAGAAAGCCTCGAGGGTGGAGAAAAATGGGGGCGCTACAGCTTTATCGGTCTTTCTCCTGCCCTCATTTTTCGCAGCCGCGGCCAGACCGTCTCCATCCTTGACCTGAATGGCGAAAGACGGCTCGAAGACGTCAATCCCCTTAAGGCCCTAAGGGGGATTTTTGCCCAGATCAAAGTGGCCCATTTTCCCGAACTGCCCCGGTTCTTCGGAGGAGCAGTTGGTTTTTTAGGCTATGATATGGTCCGGTTCATGGAGCGTCTTCCGGAAGAGCTCCCCGATGAAATGGGATTCTGGGAGTCTCATTTCATGTTTCCAGAGATCCTCCTGGTTCACGACAACCTTCGACACAGCCTTTTTATCATCTATGGAGCCCGAGTAGCTGATCCCCAGCTGGCAGAAGCAGTCTATAAGAAGGCTGTCTCGGAAATTGAAGCCACTTTAAGACGTTTAAAAGCCCCCCTCATCTATCCTTCGCCAGAGAAAAGCAAAGCCAGGACCGTCCTCACCCCCGAGATTCCCAAGGAACGTTTTGAGAAGATGGTCAAGCAGGCCAAAGAATATATCCGAGCCGGAGATATCATCCAGGTGGTCTTATCCCAACGTTTTTCTGGGCAAAGTCACCTGAGATCCTTTGACCTTTACCGAGCCTTAAGGAAGATCAATCCTTCACCATATCTCTTCTTCCTCAGGTTGGGAGATGAGACCCTTATTGGCTCTTCTCCAGAGATCCTGGTCCGTCTTGAGGGGAAAAGGATTGAAGTCCGTCCCATCGCCGGCACCAGACCCCGGGGCCAAAGTCAAGAGGAGGACGAGATCTTGGCCGCCGACCTCCTAGCTGATCCCAAAGAACGAGCCGAGCACCTGATGCTGGTTGATTTGGGGCGCAATGACGTTGGTCGGGTGGCCAAGTTTGGTTCGGTTCGGGTCTATGAACTAATGGTCATAGAACGCTACTCCCACGTGATGCATCTGGTCTCTGGGGTTGAGGGAGAGCTGGCTGAAGGATATGACATGTTCGACGTCCTCTCGGCCTGTTTCCCTGCTGGCACTGTCACCGGGGCCCCAAAGATACGAGCCATGGAAATAATCGAAGAGCTTGAGGCCAGTCGCCGAGGGCCTTATGCCGGGGCAGTAGGATACTTCGGTTTTTCGGGAAATATGGATTTTTGCATCACTATTCGGACCCTCTTTCAGAAGGCCGATCGGCTCTACCTCCAGACCGGTGCGGGAATAGTGGCCGATTCCATCCCTGAACGGGAATACCTAGAGACCATTAACAAGGGCAAGGGAATGCTTAAGGCGATTGAACTGGCCCAGACGGATCTATCCTAAAATGAGAGGAGCCCTTAGGCTTTTCCTGGAATACTTGGCCGCTGAGAGGAATGCCTCTCCAGAGACCATCAGAGCCTATCAGGGGGACCTAAACCATCTGGGCGCAAGCCTTGGCTGGCCCAAGATAGAAGCCATTGGCGAAAAAGACCTCCGGGCCTTTCTGGCCCGAGAGCTCATGGACCATAGTCGGGCCACAGTCATGCGGCGAGCGGCAACCCTGAAGTCCTTCTTCTCTTTTCTGCGGAGGCGAAGGGTAATCTCTCATAACCCGGCCCGAGGTCTAAAACTTCCCCGTCAAAGACGTTCCCTGCCCGGGTATCTCACTGTAGATGAAGTCTTTGCCCTCCTTGATCACCCAGAAAAAAAACAAAGACGCTTTTCCCTCCGAGATCAGGCCATCCTGGAACTCTTATATGGCACAGGACTTAGGGTCTCTGAGGTCTCTGGACTCAACCTTGAAGATATCTCCTTTGAGCCTGGGCTGGTCAGGGTTTATGGCAAAGGAGGCAAGGAAAGACTTGTCCCTTTAGGCAAGACGGCCCAAAAGGCCCTTAAGGACTGGCTTAAAGAAAGAGGGCTTTATCTTAAAGACCCCAAAGAAAGGGCCCTTTTCCTCAATTGTCGGGGCAGGCGTCTTAGTGCCCGAAGCATCCACCGGTTAGTCAGAAAACGAGGCCGCCAGGCCGGTATTCATCGCCCCCTCCATCCGCATCTACTTCGCCACTCTTATGCCACCCATCTCCTTGAGGGAGGGGCCGATCTTAGGGCCATTCAGGAGATGCTTGGCCACTCAAGCCTTGCCACTACTCAACGTTATACCCATCTTGACCTTAGGCATCTTATGGCCATATATGATGATGCCCATCCTCGGGCAAGGAAGGAGAAAGATGGAAAGGATTAAGGGAACAACGGTCATTGCTGTCCGCCGTGATGGTCAAACGGTTTTGGCTGCCGATGGACAAGTAAGCCTTGGTAATACCGTCATTAAACACCGAGCCCGTAAGGTCCGCCGCCTCTATCACGATCGGGTCCTGGTAGGATTCGCCGGGGGAACAGCAGATGCCCTCACCCTTTTTGAAAAGCTGGAGGCCAAGCTGGAGCAATATGCCGGCAATCTTGTCCGAGCGGCAGTGGAACTAGCCAAAGACTGGCGAACAGACCGAATCCTGAGACGACTGGAGGCCTTTCTCATTGCCGCTGATCAGGATCATCTACTCCTTATCTCTGGAGCTGGAGATATCATTGAACCCGATGAAGATGTCCTGGCTATCGGCTCGGGTGGTCCTTTTGCCTTGGCCGCTGCCAAGGCCCTCCTTAAACACACAGACCTTTCTGCCCGCCAGATTGCCGAGACAGCCCTTGATATTGCCGCCTCCATCTGTATCTACACCAATCGGGAGACGGTTCTGGAGGAACTATGAAAGCCCTGGAAGAAAAAACTCCCCTTACGCCGCAGCAAATCGTAAAAGAGCTGGATAAGTTCATTATCGGCCAAGATGAGGCCAAAAGGGCCGTAGCCGTAGCCTTACGTAACCGTTGGCGACGTCAGCAGGTTCCGCCACCTCTTCGCGATGAAATCGCCCCAAAAAACATTATCATGATCGGTCCTACAGGAGTGGGGAAGACAGAGATCGCTCGTCGGCTGGCTCGTCTGGCCCAGTCCCCTTTCCTTAAGGTCGAGGCCACCAAGTTCACTGAGGTGGGATATGTCGGCCGAGACGTAGAATCCATGATCAGAGACCTCACCCATCTGGCTGTAGAAATGGTCAAGGCCGAAGAGCAGACTAGGGTCCGAGAAAAGGCCCGCCATCTGGCCGAAGAAAGGCTCCTTGATCTCCTCATTCCCCCCCGAAGGCTGGGATCCCCGGAGAGCCCCACCGAGACCAGCGAGACCAGAGAGCGTTTCCGAAAGATGCTCCATGAAGGCAAGCTGGATGACCGTTATGTGGAGCTTGAAGTCACCCAGAAGGCGGCCCCCATGATTGAGGTCTTTGCCGCTGCCGGCCTTGAGGATATCGAACAACAACTCCGAGACATGATGGGTAACCTCTTTCCCAAAAGACCCAAAAGACGTCGGGTGCGTATACCAGAGGCCTTGGAGATCCTCACCGAAGAAGAGGCCGCCAAGTTGATCGACATGGAAAAAGTCGTCCAGATGGCCATCCGGCGGGTGGAACAAAGTGGGATTATTTTTATCGATGAGATCGATAAGATCGCCAGCGGCCCCTCCGGCCACGGACCGGATGTCTCCCGTGAGGGTGTCCAGCGAGATCTGTTACCCATTGTGGAAGGAACCACGGTGAATACCAAATACGGTTTAGTCCGCACGGATCACATTCTTTTTATCGCCAGCGGGGCCTTCCATGTAGCCAAACCCTCGGATCTTATCCCTGAACTCCAGGGACGTTTTCCTATCCGGGTAGAGCTCAAGCCCCTCAGCCAAAAGGATTTTGTCCGGATCCTCACCGAACCAGAAAATGCTCTCATCAAACAGTACAAGGCCCTTTTGGCCACCGAGGGGGTGGAACTGGAGTTCCAGGAAGAGGCCATTGCCGAGATTGCCAGGCTGGCCTATGAAGTCAACCAGCGGACAGAAAACATTGGGGCCCGCAGGCTTCATACTATGCTGGAAAAACTTCTTGAGGAGATCTCCTTTACGGCTCCAGATATCGCCCCCACCAAGGTGCCCATTACTGCCAGCTATGTGAGAGAAAAATTAGCCGACATCGTTAAGGACGAAGACCTTTCTCGGTTCATTCTCTAAAGGAGAAGTCTATGGACCAGCAGGAGACTGCCAGACAGCAGGCCGCCCTTCTTATCGAGGCCCTCCCCTATATCAGGGCCTTCTACGGAAGGACTGTGGTCATCAAATATGGAGGCCATGCTATGGTGGATCCGGCCCTCAAGGAGGCTTTTGCTCAGGACATTGTCCTCATGAAGTACGTGGGCATCAATCCGGTTATTGTCCATGGCGGTGGCCCCCAGATTAGCCAGATGATGGAGCGCATGGGGATTAGACCGGTATTTATTGAAGGGCAACGGGTAACAGATGAAGAGACGATGAGTGTAGTGGAGATGGTCTTAGTAGGCACAGTAAACAAAGAGATCGTCGGTCTCATAAACCGCCACGGTGGACGGGCCGTGGGGCTCTCTGGCCGGGATGGGGATCTTATCCAGGCCGAAAAGATGAAGATCTACCGCTACACTGGCTCTGATCGACCGCCAGAGATTATCGACATTGGCCGAGTGGGCAAGGTCTGTAGGGTAAACCCCGAGGTGCTTAAAACTTTGGAGAAAGGGGGGTTTATCCCCGTAATTGCCCCAGTAGGAGTGGGACCAGAAGGGGTAGCTTACAACATCAATGCTGACCTCGTGGCTGGAGCCGTGGCAGGAGAACTCGCCGCCGAAAAGGTCATTTACCTTACCGACGTCGAAGGGCTACTTGATGAAGCCGGACGTCTTATCCCCAGCCTAAGCCTCAAAGAAGTCGAAGGCCTCATTGAGACCAAAGTGGCCCAAGGGGGAATGATTCCTAAGCTTAAAAGTGCCCGTAAGGCCTTATCAAAAGGAGTCAAAAAGGCCCACATCATCGATGGCCGCGTGCCTCACGCCATCTTGCTGGAGATCTTCACTGATCAGGGAATAGGAACTCAAATAGTCCCTTAACAAAGGGGGGTTCTCTCCAGGGTTGCAAGCTCAAAGGATGGCCGACAGATAACCTCGATCTTCAGGGCCTTCAAGGCGTAGAAGGCCCCAGAAGACTCTGGACACTTTTTTAACAGGAGACGATTAACCCCTAATCCAGCCAAGAACTCGGCTGTCTTGACCCCCTTTTTCCGGCTAGAATCTATCTGAGGGTTTGAAATCAGTCTTTTTTCTTTGATCTTCTGCCCGTCTTTACAATCTAAATAGACCAGGAGAAAGGCCGGGGCACAGCCAAAATGTTCCATCACCTTAGCCCCTTCTTCATCCACCGGAATGGCCACAATGACTTCCTCTCGGGGCCGGGGCTCAAAATGGATAAAGACCCGGTCTATATCCGGGAAACGTTGGTAGATCTCTTCCTCTATAGCAGTAACCAAGGCGTGGGCCTCTTCAAGACTCTCACAATCAAGGATGATCTCGGCCTCAATGAGCTTAAAGCGCCCGGCCTGGCGCCCCAGAAGGCTTTTAATGGAGACTATCTCCGGGTGAGCCCGGATGAGGGAGATGATCCCCGAAAGGGTCTTTGAATCAACCGAAGCCTCAAGGAGGACCTTAATGGAGTCTCTAAGTATCCCCCAGCCCAAGTGGATAATAACCATGGCTACAAAGAGGGCCGCCAGTTTATCCGTAAACTTAAAAGGAGTAAGACTCCCCAGAAGACCAACAAGAATGACCGCAGCCGAGAGAAGCTCTGTAAAAGTATGTTTGGCGTCGGCCTCAAGGGAGGGGCTTCCGGTGAGCTTGGCTAAACGATACTCATATTTAGAAAAGAAAAAAGTTACCACTGCCATAAGCAAAACCCCCAAAATGGCCCAGGGAAGGTATTCTAGTTGGGTAGGGGTTTGGAGCCTTAGGCTTTCTTTGATGATCTCGTAGGCGGCATAAAAGATGAAAAAGGCCGCTGCCAAGGCCGCTAGATTCTCTACTTTATAGAGCCCGTAGGGAAAATTTCGACTCCGCCGGGTGGAGATCTTGATCCCGGCCCAAATAGTCAGGGAGCAGACCACATCGGCCGCCGAATGAAGGGCATCGGCCTTCAAGGCCAGACTCCCAGTGAGCTTGCCAAAAAAATACTTGGAGAAGGCCAATAGGAGATTGATGAGGGCAGAGATTAGGGCTAAGCGGGCCATAATTAGAGAGGCCTTTCGCCCCCGGTCTATTCTCTGATATTTTTTAAATGTCGCCTCCATAGGACAATTTTTAGTTAAGAGATAATAGATTCTAGAGCTTTTTGGCTAAAAATTTAAATCTTGATTAAGCATTTTATCGGAAAAACTAATAATGGAAGATTTCTTCTTTGGAGAATTCTGCCCTGAAGAACCTGTAGAAGGTCTTCTGCTCTCCCTATCTCCTTTGGCCATGGCCCGAAGGGTCTTAAAAAGTCTACCTCCTCCGAAGTGGATTAAAGAAGACCCACCGGTCATCAAGTGTCTTTATCCTCTAGACCAGACCATCCTTGAGAAGATCTCTCGGTGTATGTCCGGCTATCCTGAGCTCGAGGTGGAGACAAGGCTGGTTAATCCGCCGCAAAAAAACCCCTTTAACTTGGCTGGTCTCTGCGTCTCCTTTGACTTCCAAAGGCCGGCTGACATCTATCTTAGGAGAGGACAGGCCTTTGGCAGCGGAATTCATCCAAGCACGAAGCTGGCCGCTGCCGCTCTAAGGGATCTAGCCCCCCTGGAAGGGCAAATGGTCCTTGATGTCGGCACCGGTACAGGAATTCTAGCCTTAGTAGCCAGAAGACTTGGAGCCAGGATTATCGTTGCCCTGGAACCGAACCTTTTGGCCATCAAGGAGGCTAGAGAAAACTTTCTTCTTAATCGGGAACAAGGGGCCATTATTCCCTTAGCCGGATATCTTTCGGCCATCAGGGGAGAATTCCAGCTGGTGGTCGCCAACCTCGTCCCTGCTGTTCTGGTTACCAGTGCCCCCAAACTTTCTAGGCTTACCAGAGGCTACCTGGTCATCTCCGGCTTCCGGGAGAAACATCGCCAAGAGATCCTGAAATGTTTTTCTCCTTTTAGGCTTATTAAGGAGTATGGCCTCAAAGGTTGGCTGGCTGCGATTCTTAGGCGTTGTCAAGCTCCATGCTTTTCATCTTCCGCCAGAGAGTAGTCCGGGAAATCCCCAGGATCTTGGCCGCCTCCTTCTGGTTGAATCCGGTAAGGTGAAGAATGCTACTGATGTATTGTCTTTCATACTCCTTGAGGGGTAGAAGTTGGGTACTGTGATGGCTCTTTTCAATAAGGCGGAGGTCGGCCGGGAGATCCTCGACCTCAAGCATCTTTTTATCTGAAAGGGCAACTGCCTGCTCAATAATGTTTTCAAGCTCCCGGACATTGCCCGGAAAGGAATAGTTTAGAAGGGCCTTCATAAAGGCGGGGGAGACCTTTTGGACTTCCTTGCGGAACTTTCTGTTGTAGCGGTCAAGGAAGTAGAGGACAAGAGCCGGAATATCCTCTCGACGCTCCCGAAGGGGGGGCACCTTGATGTTAACCACGTTAAAGCGGAAATAAAGGTCTTCCCGGAAACGGCCCTTTTCGACCATTTTGCGCAGATCCTTGTTGGTGGCCGCAATGATACGAATGTCTACATCGACCGGTTTGGTCCCGCCTAAGCGATAAAACTGCCGTTCCTGAATAACCCTCAGGAGCTTTACCTGGAGCGACATGGGACATTCGCCAACCTCATCCAGGAAAAGGGTCCCTCCGTTGGCCGCCTCCAGGAGACCTATCCGGGTACTGATGGCTCCAGTGAAGGCCTCTTTTTCATGACCAAAGAGGTCATTGGCGGCCAAGTCCTCACTCAGGGCCCCACAATTAAAGGCCACAAAGGGATTGTCCTTCCGGGAACTTAACCGATGGATGGCCCGAGCAATAAGCTCTTTACCGGTACCCGACTCTCCCTCAATAAGGACATTACAATCAAGGGGAGCTACCTTGAGAATGGTCTCAAAGACCTGCCGCATGGCCGGAGTGTCGCCGATGATTCCGGCAAAACGCTTGCGACGTCTGAGATTGAGTCGTTCTTCACAGGCCTCAAAACCAGGCGCTTCAGCCAAGGCCTTCTCGATGACCTCTCTTAACTGTTGAAGATGAAAGGGCTTAGGAAGATAGTAATAGGCCCCCTTCTTAGTGGCCTCAACCGCCCCAGAAATGGAAGCATAACCAGTAATAAGAATTATGGGCAGGGCCGAGCAGATGTTCTTGATCTCCTCAAGAAGGAGCATTCCATCAATATCTTTTAGTTTGATATCACTGATGACCAAATGGCAAAGGTTATCTTCAATATATTTGAGCCCCTTTATCCCTTCGGTGAAGGTCTCCACCTCATAGCCCCAACCTGAAAGGGCTGTCTTCAAACGTCGACAGGTCATGGCGTCATCATCAATAATGACTATCTTGATGGAAGCTACGTCTTTGTCCGCCATAGTTCTTAGCCTTAAGACATTTTTACTCCCATAAGGGTAAAATTATCTTAAAGGTCGTCCCCTGGCCAGGTTTACTCTCTACCCAGATGTCACCTTTGTGCTTTTTAACAATACTATAAGAGACAGAAAGGCCCAAGCCGGTGCCCTTTTCTTTAGTGGTAAAGAAAGGATCGAAGATCTTCTCCTTGAGCTCCTCAGGGATACCACAGCCGGTGTCCGAAATCTCTATCACGGCCTGGCCATCTTCTTGATAAAGCTTTATCTGCAAACGTCCCCCTTGGGGCATGGCCTGAAGGGCATTGACAATGATGTTTATCAGAACCTGCTGGAGCTGATTGAAGTTTCCTAGAATAATCAAGCTTTTTGAAGGCAGATCAGTTTCCAGCTCCACTCCGGCCATCTTAATCTGGTTAGTCATGATCCTCAGGGCCTCTTCAATCAGTTTGTTAAGGTCCACCTGTTCCATCTGGAGTTGTTTTTTGGAGCGTGAGAACTCCAGAAGGTGTCCGACGATCTCTTTGGCCCTCTCTCCTTCATTATAAATATCTTGCAACATTTCTAGAAGCTCTTCTTTGCTAAGGTTATCGATATTTTCCATAATTACTTCTGTAGTCAAAAAAATATTATTTAAAGGATTATTTATCTCATGGGCAATCCCTGAAAGGGCTGTCCCTATGGCTGCCATCTTAGTGGCTTGGATTAGCTGTTCCTGCTTGGCATTTATAGCATCTAACATCTTATTAAGGGCATCGATCAACTGATCACATTCTTGACACCTAAAAAAGAAACCTTCGCACTTGGGAATATGTCTAAGATTACCAGCTGATATTTCTTTGGCCCTCAAGGTTACATATTCAATGGGTTCCAGTATCCATTTAGACATAAAATAGGCTGTAAAAGCAATGACAATAAGGACAATAAGAAAAATAATAATAGGAACTGATGAATAAAATTGAATATCTTCATTTAATCTACTTATAGCCACCCCTCTAATATTCTCAAATAAATTTGTTATCTTACGCCCCTCTCTTCTGATCTCCCATTCGAGTTTTTTGTTTCTGCCACCTCTCTCCAGAAGACCAGTAATAAGGGTATCATATTTCTTAAGAAGATAGTCTAATTTGATAAGGGAATCCTTAATTCCTAGTTTAGCAAATTCATCAGAATGAGCCTTTATCTCCCATTCTATTTCCACCAAATAATCAAGAGCATAGATAAGATCTGCTTTGTTTCGATAAAGAAGGTACGTTTTCTCATAGCGACGAACTTCTAGTATCTGACGATCTATCTTATCAAAAAGGCTCATATAATAGACTTTTTGGTCTATCTTACGTATAGCTCCATAACTGGCCAGAACAACCAGAAGCATCAAACCATAAAGAGTAATGACAATAAGAATTATCTTCTTTTTGATGGTTGCCGGGACCAGAGCCTCCCAGAAAGAAAAGCGAGGCCTGGTCCCTTTTTCATCGCTGGACAACGGAATAGTCCTCCTCTAAAAAGGCCCGGACATATTTTTTGACGGCTTCCTCGTCAGTGGCGGCCATGTCCATCTGGCGGACATAGGCCATTAGGCGACCGAGCTGATCAAGGGCCTCTTCGGTCTCTTCAAGACTCCCTCCTCGGAAGACCGCCATAATTCTATCTCCCCTTGTATCTACTCGAAAGCCAAGATTGTTGAGAATCTCCTGGAGAATGGTTACTCGGCGCAGACGCCCCTCAAGCCCGGCCCCACCCCCTTGAAAGCGAAAGGCTACATAGTTGCTGGCCAGCGTCTTTTCGCTACAGAATGAATCAACCACCGCAAAGTGGTAGGCCAGATGGCTATGGAAGTTAAGATACTCCCGACTGATGAGGGCGTAGGCCTTACCAGAGAGGTCTTTCGTCTTGACAAAAGAGCGGGAGACCACGGAGACAAAGCCACCTAGATCAAACTCTACAGCACCGGTCCAGCTGACCCCTTCATGGGTCATGCCCCGCCAGAGGGCCAAAAAGGGCAGAGAACGAATATCATTGATGGAAATCTCCTTTCTAAAGGCCGCCCGGGGGTCAAGACCACCCTCAATGTCTATAATATAGAAAACTATGGGGACCCGGGGAGAACGAAGGATGTGGGCAATGCTGACCGGGGCCTCTGAACTCATCCCAAACATCTCCCGTACCGAGACCTCGTGGATAAAGCGGACGATATCATGAACAGTCTTTATCTCCTTGGGAGAAAGCCTTCCTTCTTCGGGAATACTGCCAAGAGACAAAGGAAGAATGAGCTCAAGGACCCTTCGAACTCCTTCAATGGAGGAGAGTTGGATGGCCTTTTGAAGAATAAGTAACTCTTTCTGGGCCTTGAGGATCTCCTCCACCCGGCCTGAAAAGATCCGACCCTTGATAGCATCAAGGGTAACTATCTCTCCTTCCTTAAATTCCTTTAGGCTGACCCCTGAGAGGACTATGGCCGGAACTCCAAACTCTCTGAGGATAGTGGCCAGATGGGTAGTAGGCCCCCCTTTTAAGGCAATGAGCCCCCCCAGTCTGGGGACAATTTTGGCCAGCTCAGGGTCCATGTTGACCACCACCAGAATGGCCCCACGAGGTATGTCTTCTAAATCAATCTTCCCTTTAAGTAGATATAGAGGCCCTGAGGCCGCCCCAGGAGAGACGACCTGGCCAGAGAAAACTGGAGCCTTTGAGACAGAAGGCCTTAGAGTAACAGCCGCCCGGGCCTCAAGGGGCCTTGTCTGGAGAAGATAGATCCAGCCTTTGTGATCAAGGCACCACTCCACATCCTGAGGAGAGTGAAAATGTTCCTCAAGGATAAGGGCCAGTTGATAAAGGCGGGAAAGATCATCTTCCTTGAGACTGGAACAATTCCTCTGTTCCTCGGGGACGGCAATCTCCTTGATCCCGCCTCCTTCTCTGAGGACGGCCATCTTGGCTTTAGATGATATGCGCTTCTCTTTAAGGCGCCCCGAGGCCCGATCTAAAATAAAGATATCCGGATGGATATCCCCACCGACGGCCAGCTTCCCAAGTCCCCACAGAGAAGAGATCAACATCTCATCGGCCGTCGGTCTCGAGGGATTGAGGGTGTAGAGGACCCCAGAGACCCTGGCGTCGATCATCTCCAGAACCAAAACGGCCATGAGGGCCTCGGTAACCCTCAGACCTTTGGCCAGACGATAAAAGATGGCCCGTTCCCCATAAAGGCTGGCCACCACCTCCAAATAGGCTCGGGGAACCTCTCGGGACGGGACGTTTAACCTGGAGAGAAACTGGCCGGCAAAGGATTCCCGGCCATCCTCACCTAAAGCACTAGATCTTACCGCCCAAAAGGAAGCTCCTACCTTGCTAACCCCCTCTTCCAAAGCGGCCAAGAGATCATCTGGAAGCTGGGCCTGGAGGATGGCTTCTTCGATCTCTTTGGCCGCCTCCCGGACCCTTTCGCTTTCTTTGAGGCTTAGACCGGAGAGCCTCTCTTCTATGAAGGAGCGGAGTTGATTGTAGTCCAGGAAATCTTTAAAGCCTTTAGTGCCGACCACAAAACCATAAGGAGTACTCAATCCTAAGGCCTTTCGGGCCTCAGCCAGAGAGGCCGCTTTGGCCCCGACCTCATAAGAGGACTCCAAGTCGATCTCATCAAGGAAATAGACATAACGTTGGGGGGCTTCCTGTCTCAAGACCTCGAGGGCCTCTGATAGCTGATCATTGATCCTTTCAAAGACATCATAAAGCCAGAGATATTTCTGACCGGAAAGGCTGTTTAGGGCCTCGATAAAGGCCAGGGTATGATCAAGAAGCTGTTCTATTTTGTAGCTTAAATAGTCCGGATCAAGGAGGGCCAGAGAAGACCTGTCGGATAGCTCAGCCATAATGTCAAGAAGTTGATCATTTTCAGCAACGATCCTTTTAAAATCAGCGTATTTTCTTTTAAGCTGCCCCCCGCTTCGGATGAGCTCTCGCACAAATTCCGGATCATAGGCCGGCTGTCTCCCCGTCCGACCAAAGAAGGTCTTTATCCTCTTGAGGCCTTCATCCCATATTCTTATCCAATCCATTCTCTAAAAAACCTAGGTTTGATTAACCTTCTCAAGCTCAGCCAGGGCCCGAAAGACGGCCTTCTTTAAATCATCTAGACGAAACGGCTTGGGGATGAAGTCGAAAACTCCCTCCTGGAAGGCCTTGCGGGCACTGTCAGCATCGGCGTAGCCGGTGATGATGATCACCTTGGCCCGAGGATTAAGTTTTTTTGCCCTTTCAAAGACCTCCATCCCATCGATGTCCATCTTGAGGTCAGTGACGACAATATCAAAAGGGCCTTCTTCAAGGCGTCTTAAGGCCTCCTGACCACTGGTGAAAACCTCCACCTTGTAGCCCATCTTCTCAAAGACAAGCTTTAATCTCTTGCCCACAATGGGTTCGTCGTCGATGATCATCAGTCTGTATTTTCCCGTGGCCATCTAGTGCTCCTTTGTGACGCCAAAAAGGTCGTAGTCTCTGGCCAGAAACTTCTGGTAAGCCTCCTCCACAATGAGATCATTGTCCATGAGGACATCCAGCTGGCGAGTAAAGCCAATGAGCCGGCCGATCATCTTCAGAAGATCCATTATCTCTGACTGGGGAAGATTAGCCAGCCTGGCGACCAGGAGATCACCTTTGGTCACAATGTTAAAGTCATGATAGGTCAATATTTTATGGATCAGTTGGATGCGTCTTCCTCTTTTGACAACATCTGCAGCCCCACCAATAAATCGGAAATAGATGTGGTTCTCCCTGACGGCAGGCGAGCAATAAGTATCTAAAATATTGAAATGATATCCAAATCTTAAGCTGAGATTTAAGTAATAGGTAGATATTACCGCTATGTTATCTCCCACGTAGCGGGGAGCCTCGAGCTCTGGAGTCTTTAGCATGCTTGAGAGGAAATCTCGCATCTTCATCTGGACCGCCTGGGTCTGCCAGACCCCGGGCTCCAGCATTCCCTCCAGAACGGCCCGAAAAGGCAGACAATCTATATCTTCAAGACCTACAGCCTCTTTGTCTTCGGCCTCACCCCTTAGGCCTCCGCCGAGGTCAATTACCAGGATACCCGTAGGAATACCGATCTCGAGCTTCTTGGTCAGGCTCTTATCGAGCAGGGTGGCCTCTTCTCGGCCAACGTTAATCAGTTCCTGAACGGCCATTTCGTGACAAAACCGGAGGAGATCATGGAAGGTTTTGCAGGCTTCGGGGCGAAAATCGCGCACCAGCGGATCTATTAGATTAAGGGGAGCCACGTAGCGCAGTATCTTCTTAAGAAGCCTGAATTCTTTGGTCTCGAAGAGATCAAGTTGGCTGGCCGCCTGGAATTTAAGGAGTTCCTCGACTCGACCACGATAGATACAGTGATCATCGGCATCCACGGTAATGACTTCTCCCTGACGAACCAGTTGAGTAATATCCTCCATGCCTACAATGGCTGGAATGCGAAACTCGCGGCAGAGAGTGGCCATGTGACTGGTAGGAGAACCAATATCTGTCAGGATGGCCGAGGCCTTAGGCATCACCCTTACGAAATGGGAAGAATCACGGCGGGCTACCAAGATGGCCCCTTCGGGAAAGCGGTCAAGATCTTCCAGACGCTCTATGATAAAGACCGGCCCGGAGGCGATACCACCTTGGGCTACTTCACCTCGCCCTTCGATGACAAGCTCATATTTCTCCTTCAGGGCTGGAAGATCCTTGACCTCTAAGATCTTTTGATCAAAACGCAAAGGGCGACTCTGAAGTACATAGAGCTGACCATCCTCACCAATGGCCCATTCGACATCCTGAGGCCTTTTAAAATATCTCTCCAAGGTCAAGGCCAGACGGGCCAGTGATTTTAGTTCCACATCACTCAAGGAAGGCCTCTGGCGGAAATCAGGGGGAACATCACTTTCAACAATCCCTTCCCTAGCGGGGAGGATACAGCGATCCTTTTCGGCAATCTCCCGGGCCACAATTTGCTCGGGATCTGTACGGGAAACAAGAAAGCGGTCTGTGGGAAACCTTCCTTCGACGACCGCCACCCCTAGCCCCCAGGTGGAAGAAATAAGAATGGTCTCAAGACGCAGGTCCTGAGGATTCAAGGTAAACATGACTCCACTTGCCCGGGGGACGATAAGCTCCAGACAACCGACAGCCATGGCCATATCGCAGATAGGAATCCCAGAACGGCGGGCATAGGCCACGGCCTTTTCTCCAAAAAGACTGGCGACCACTTTCTTGTAGGCTCCGCTTAAGGTCTGAACTTCGGGCAAGACGTTGACGATGGTCTCGAACTGACCGGCAAAGGAGAAATCAAGATCTTCTTCCTGAGCACTACTTCTGATTACCAGGGGCCGAGCTCCCCGGTGTAACCGATAGGCCTCAAGGGCCTCAGCCATGGCTTTTAGAAGATCTGGGTCGGGCTCAGCTTCCAAAATAGCCTCAACCAGCTGGCGGCGGGAGGCTTCTATTTGTCCTTCTTCTCCCGCCTCAAGGGCCTTGCGCAAACCCTCAACAAGAGGCTCAAGGCCAGCAGTTCTTATGAAACGACGATAAGCCGTAGCCGTAATCACAAAGCCCTCAGGCACTCTCAGGCCCAAGTGTCTTCTGATCTCAGCCAAATGGGCCATTTTACCCCCTACAGCATCACTCATCTCCGGCCCGATATCCCTCAGGGCCACCACCAGGGGGGTTTCCTCCTCCCTGCCCTCAACAAGGGCCCGGATACGGCCGTCTATCTGCTCAAAAATCTCATAAAGGGAACTGTAGCGATTATCACAGAGCATGTTTAAGCTATGAATAGAATGAAAAACGGCCTCAGAGAGTTCTTCCGTGGTCCGCCGAATATAGGCCATATCAAAGATGTAATCACCACTGAGTTTGTCCCCCATGTCAGCAATGATCTCTAAGGCCCGGGTGTTGGAGTCAATGACTTCTCGGAAACGAGAGAAGACTACTCTTATAGGCAGACGCTCTTTGGCAGGCTTTTTGGGACGGAAAAAAGCACTTATGCGTTCAAAAAGGCCCATAACGCCTCATAAGATTTTTTTATAAGGGAGCGGGGAGAGCCCGCTCCCTTTAGGCCCGGGGGTTTAGTGGGCACCACCTTTGCCGCCAAAGATTACTCCTACTCCAATGCCGGCTATCACGGCGACCACTATTGCTATGATCCCATAGATGGGAGCCTTTTCAAAGGCCAGATCTGAGATAGCCTTGAGGAGTCCGACTTTCTGGACTTTGATCTCCTTCTGGCAGTAATCGATCACCTTTCCGTCCTTGACAGAGAAGACCCTCACCGTATAGGTGCCCGGGGGAGCCTGGTAAGGCCAGCGAACCATCAAGTTGTAGCCTGAAGTGAGGCTGTCGGATTCAATTTTAATAGACTGAATATCCTCCCGGTAGAGACGATTCTTCTCTTTGAATTTGACGAACTCCCGAAACCAGCGGTCCCGCTCAGGGCCGGGGTCAGGCTCTATTCGGACCTTGTCCGAAAGGGCCTCATAACCAATTCCATACTTAGCTCGATCGGTAGCCTCGATCAGCTCAGAGACGGGCTTGGAGGAAAAGACCATATAGACCCGGGGGACAGGATCGTAGGTGATCTCCCCCACGTTCATCCAGAAAACTCCCTTGACCTTTCCCTTTCGCCTCAGGGTCACCCGGTGGGGCTCATCCTGGATGAGGACCACAAATTCAACCTTCTGATCAGCATGACCATAGAGTTTGATGTTGGTCCCGTTGTAAAAAAAGGTAATGGGGACATAACTGGGCTCAACCTCACAGGAGACTACGGCCCGGGCCTCGGCCACCGAGGCCAAGAGGATAGCCAAAATGAGAATGATGATCTTGTCTTTCATTTAATGACCTCCTTTGTAAGCAAGTAGTACGCTGGGTTCAAGGATCAGACTGAGAAGCATCTTTACCGTGACGGCCAAGACGATGATGGCCAGAAGGATCTTGAGCTGATCACCTTTGAGTCTCCGGCCGATGACTGCCCCTATCTGGGCGCCAAAGGTGGAACCCAACAAAAGAAGGATGGCCAGAATAAAATCGACCGTGTGGTTGGTGTAAGCCTGAAGAAATGTGACCTCAATACAGGTAAACATGATCTGAAAGAGACTGGTGCCGACGACAACATGCATAGGCATCCGGAGGAGATAGAGCATGACGGGCACCATTAGAAATCCACCGCCAACCCCCATAATGGCCGCCAAGATACCAACAAAGGCTCCCAGGGCCACAGGAAGGATGGCCGAATGGGTAACGCCAGATTTTTCAAAGTGGATCTGGAATGGCAGATGGGAGATAAATGATTTTTTGGCCGGAGAGGCCTTTGTAGCTCCGGCAGTAGCCGTGGTCGAAGCCGGATTGTTGGAGGATTTTTTAAGGGCCATCAGGCTCTCCACGAACATAAAGCTTCCCACCAGGCCTAGCATGACCACGTAGGTGATTTTAATGAGGAAGTCAGCATTACCCATGGCCCTTAGGACCTTAATGATGTGGACCCCGATGGCACCCCCAGTAAACCCCCCAACCAGCAGGAGCAATCCCATCTTGAAGTCCACATTGCCCAGACGCCAGTGAGCAATAGTTCCCGAGGCCGAAGCGGCCACGATCTGATTGGCATCAGTAGCTGCAGCCACTGTGGGAGGGATGCCAATCATGATCAGAAGCGGCGTCATGAGGAAACCTCCCCCTACCCCAAACAGACCGGAAAGCAGGCCAACCATCAGCCCCAAACCGACAACCAGAAAAATGTTCACGCTGGTGAGCGCAATGGGTAGATAAAGATGCATTTTAAAACCCCTCCTGTTTTAATTTTTAATCTTGAAAATATTGCTCTATCAGCTGTAGCCCCTCAGGGTCATCCGGAGTAGAGACCACCAGAAAGCGAAGGCTCGGATAATACCAGTCAGAGTCTTCCTTGAGCTTGGCCTCAACAGCCTTCAGCCAGGCCTCAGTGGTCGAGATCTCTTTCTTGTCCGCCACACCCACGACCACCTGAAAGGCCCTTTTCTGTTTGAGGAGTTCAATCAGTGAGGGCTCCAGACCCTCCTTGGTAACCGTATAAAAGTTGAACTCCACTCCCTCACTTCTGGCCTTACTCCGGATGGCTGCAAAGGTCCGGTAGATCTCTTGAGACGGCTCCATATCCCCGTCAAGAAGGGCATAGACCTCTGCCGCCTCCCTCTTGGCCGCTTGGATAGCCAAAAAGGAACTCCACTTGATCAGCGAAGGCCCCATAATGAGGAGGACAATACCTTTGGCCATGACCTCTCCTTAAACAGCAGATTCACCCCTTTTAGCAAGGCAAATACCAGAAGCTATAAATACGCTAGAAAGCCATGTTAAAAAGCAAAAAAAGAGAACTGAGCCAGAACGTGTTCCAAAGTGAAAAAATGCTCAAGTCCAATCCCGAGTGTGTTCCAAGATGAAACCGGGAGGTCCTTAGTCGATCTTCAAAATTGACAGACCGAGGGTAGCCTTTATTCTAGGAATTCAAAATATCCCTTCCTTTGAGAGGGACCGTGAATCTTTTTCAAAAATTACGGGCCTTATTTCAATCAGAAACAGAAATAGACCTTAGTCCCCAGGAGCTCTATAGGACGAGGATTCATGATCTTGAAAGCTCTCTTGAAGAGGCCTTAAATAGGCTTAAGACCCTGGAAGATTTACTCCACTGGCCCCATTACTTTGATCTTCAGACCGTTCAAAGGCACTATAGAGACTTCCGCCGGAGCCTTCTCCGAAGCCTTAATGATTTCTTCTTCCTTACCGGTAAGGATTACCTTATTCTAGCCGAACGGTTTGAAGAGCTTGATCTCCGTATCAAGAATCTCTTAAATGGAGAAATCCCCCCCAAAAAACAGCTGATTCTGCCCCTTGAGAGCCTGGATATGGAAGACATCGGCCTTACCGGCCCCGGGATTGCCTTTTTGGCTGAGGCCAAAAACTATCTTCAGGTCCCTATACCTGACGGCCTGGTAATAGGCGACTGGGTTTTTGAGCTCTTTGTCAGGGAAAACGGCCTGGAGGGAGAGATTAAAAAGGGGCCTTCGGAGGAGGTAATCGAGCAAATCCTTAAGGGCTCTTTTTCCAGAAGGATAGAAGAAGAGCTTGAAGAAGTATTGATGTCCTGCCAAGAAGAGGACAAAAAGGCCCCTTTTGTCCTAGAACTTGAGGGAGGCATAGCCCTTAAAAGTCCTCCCCAAAAGGAGGCCTTTCTTGAGGCCTGTAAGGGTCTTTTTGCACTCTTCCTGAAGAATTCTTCCCGGGAAAGACCTCTTATTCTAGCTTTCAGAGAGGCCAGGTCTTCAGAAAGCCTAAGGGGCCGATTTCTGACCTTCTTTAGAGAAGAAAAGGCCCTGTTTCTCTTGGAGGCTGCCACCGGGACCTTAACGGTCCCGGTGCTCAGGAAGCCACCGTTTTTTTCCACCCCTCCAGAAGGATTAGATCCCCTTCTTCTTAGCGAGCTGATCCTTATGGGGCTTGAACTGGAGAAATATTTTGGAGAAGCCTTGGAAATCAGATGGATGCTTGATGATCAAGGCTTCCAAATCCTGAGGATAATGCCTCTGGGAGATACCCCCCCGGCCACAGAAGATGGGGCCCTGGTCCGGGGAATACCGGCTTGCCCAGGGATAGTCAGCGGCTATCCTGTCATTGTTTCGGAAGGAGATCTTCAGGATATCCCCCCCGAGGCCATTCTTTTGGTCCAGGAGGACCTCAACCTCTATGTCTCCCGGGCCTCTAGGACCAAGGCCCTTTTGGCTCGAAAGGGCAATCCGGCAAGCCATATGGCTAAGGCCTGCCGGAGGCTTAAAGTACCCTGTTTGGTGGCCCTTAAAGGTGGATTTGATCGCCTGAGGCCAAATGAACCAATCACCGTAGACGCCAACCAAGGCTGGATATACAAGGGGGGAAATCTCAAAGAGGCCAGAGCACCCCTTGGCTTCAAGGCCAAGGGGAACCGCCCCCGGCGGATTCTCCGTCGGGCAATGGAATTTATCCGTCCTGATATCAAGGGAAATCTTCCTCTTGATCCCAGGGCCTGTCATCGACTTGGAGATATGCTTTTCTTCATAAAGGAGAACCTTCGGAGAAGGAACAATGGGATCGTCCTTTCTTGAGAAAATTAAAGGTCTTCTCGGGGCCCCAAAGAGCCAAAGGAATCTTGAAGATTCCCAGTTGGCTAGAATCTTCTTTAGCGGAAGCCTGGAGATAAAAAGGCGCAATCTAGCCCTCATTGAATTCCTAGAGACAAGGGCTCTAGTTCTCAAGGAGTGGGCCTTTTTAAATGAGATTCCCTTTTCCGGAATGACCTGGGGACTTAAAGAAAGGCTAAATAAGCTCTTTAAGGAGCTCGAGAGGCTTCTCCTGCTTCTAAATGACCTCACTGAAAACAAATACCTCTGGCTTTTCTCCATTCTCAGGAGACTTGAAGACACCTATCTCAAAGGCCCCTCTAAGGTCTTTGCCTCCCTGGCACAGATCGAAGGATATTGTCTGCCAAAGATGGGGCAAATCCTCGCCGAACTAGGTGAGGTCAAAAATGTCCTCGGCCTCCCTGTCCCTGATGGGGTGGTTCTGGGATTGGAGCTTTTCCCTTTGGATCACCTTGACGCTCTCTCTCCGGAAGGGGCCGATCAGCCGTTGGAAAGGCTTAAGAAGGCCCTTTTTGGGCTTTCAGAAGGAATTTTTAAAGAGTTAGCCCAGACCCTGAACGAACTCTTCCCGCCAGGAAGACAGCTGGCCATAATGGTCTTCTCGGAGGGTGATCTCCCTTTGGCCACCATTCACGGCCCTCTGGGCAGAGATCCCTGGAGCCTAAAAAAAGGCTATGCTACCGCCTGCCTCAAACATATCTGTCAATCCTCTCTCAGGGGGGAATCCCTCCAGGTCTCAGCCTTCATATTCGACTGCCCCTCCATAGTGGCCTCAGGAGCCTTCTTTACCCGAGATCCCCGCTTTCCTGCTGAGCAGGATAGCCTGGCCACTGCTGTCTGGGGCCTATCCGGTCTCGTTCCCAGCCAAGGCTTGGCGGATCTATATCTGCTCGATGAACGCGGCCACCTAAAAGAAACCATCGTTGAGGTAAAGGAAAAAAAATTGGTCCTCAAGCCTTCTGGCCTCCTCTCTTACGAAAAGGTACCCCAGGGGCTTCGCCATCGTCCCTGCCTCTCTGCTACCCAGATCAAGCGACTCCATGACTTTGGAGCCCTGATTGAAAACCATCTGGGAGGCCCCCGGGAGATTCGCTGGGGTCTCGATAAGGCCGGATGGTTCTACCTCTTTGGTATCTATAAAATAGGGCTTCCCGGAAGGAGAAAGCCTCAGAAAGGGTCTTTGATCTCCCATGGTCGCCCTCTTAAAGAAGGAATCGTCTCCGGCCCTTTAGTAATAGCCAGGGGCCGATCTGTCCCGCCAGGGTCAATCCTCCTCTGGGAAAAAGGTGAAAAGTTGACCAAAGACAAAGGGATCAGGGGAATCATAATCCAGGGGGAGGATTTAGCTCCTGAAGGTTTCGATGGCCCGGTGATAGCTGTCCCCCATGGGGATATACACCTTGAGACTCAAGAGATCATCACCCTGGATGCCTTCCGAGGGCAAGTTTACCAGGGGCGTCTAGGAAGCCGTCTTAAGACCAAGGGCTCTCTTCCTCCATCCTTGATACCTCTTTTTGCACTTAATCTGCCCCTTATCTTCGGTCCAGAAGATCCCTTGATAGGGATCAAACCGGGTGAGATCCAGAGCTTAAATGATATTCTCCACCTAGCCTTTGAAGCTATCTCTTGGGAGCTCTCCAGGATCGAAAATGAAGGCATCGCCGCCAGTCATCTCCTCACAGATCCACGCATTCCTCTTTCCTTCCACGTCCTTGACCTTGGAGGTGGCCTCTCCCCCCTGGCCACCTTCCGGCGGCAAATCGGGGTTTCAGACATCAAATCAACCCCCTTTTTGGCTCTCTGGCAGGGCATGACCCATGAAGGGGTCAGCTGGAGAGGACCAGTGGAGTTTGATTTAGGAGGTTTCTTCTCTGTGGTCTCCAGATCATTTGTTCGGGGAGAGGTCACCAAAGAAGGAGGCAAAGCTTTGGTCCTTCTGGGACAAGACTACCTTTTTTTAAAATGTCGCTTGGCCTATCATCTCCTAGCCATCGAGGCCAGAAGCACCGAGTTTGACGAGGAAAACTACCTTGTTTTTCGTTTTGGCGGCGGTGGTGCCGGGGTTGAAGGCCGCAGACAGCGCTCTCTCCTCCTTGAGGATATTCTCAAAGAGCTCGATTTTCGGGTAGAAGTCAGGGGAGATTCGGTAATAGCCTTCTTTTTAGGGGGGAGCCCTGAAGAGAATTCCGAAAGACTGGATCAACTCGGGCGTCTGATGGGTTTCACCCGCCAACTGGACATGACCCTCCAGGACGAACGCACCCGAAAACGTTATGTCCAGGCCTTCTTCAAGGGCTACTACTCCCTCCTAGAAGAACCTCCCCCCGAGGGTAAGGATTAGGCAGACACCCCTTCCATCATCCGGACAAAAAGGTCCACTAGGGCCTCAGGCGGGGCTTTTTCGTATAAGCGGCGGTAAAATTCGACAAATAGGTCTCTGTCATCAAGACTCCTGGTATCAGAAATTGCCGTACCCACAGAGGCCGGAGGAGGGGCAAAACGAAGACCAAGAAGCCTTCCTTCATAGGCCTTCTTAAGGCGTTCTATGGCCTCCGGGCCGGCTGGAGGGAGAGAAACCTCCAGGAAGACCAGTTGTCCTTGGTACTGATCGGCAAGCCGTAAGGCCTCCTGATGGTCCTCTACAGTTATCAAGGCCACCTTCCTGGGCCTGTCAATGGGGAGGGACGAAAGACGGGAGCCTGTCTCGTCTATATCTATCAGAGAAAAAAACTTCTCCGGGCTTAAACGGGCCTCCTCTCTAGACAGAGGAAAGATAGATCCACTGTAACAGGCCCCTTTGAGGCGCTGATATCGATGAAGGTGACCCAGGGCCATGATCTTAGCTGGGGGGAGGAGATGACGGGGTATAAGGGCTAGGTCTCCGATTATCTGTCGCTCCGAGCCCGCTGTCTGTCCCCGTTCAAGGAATAAGTGGCCTACTAGAAGGTCCGAAGGTCCCAAAGGGCCCAGAGCGGCCAGCCCTTTGAGGCGGGTCTCCAGACTTCCTTGTCCCGGAAAGCGGACCTCCGAGGGATAAGGCAGAAGAAAAAGAGTGATGGATCCCTGAGGGAGATCTAGTCTCAACTGAGGCCCTCGGGCCTTAACCGAAAAGCCAGGGCCTTGATAGTCATATCTTCCGGGCTCCCCTGGACGACCGGCGATCACTAAGCCGTAGCCCTCAAGGAGGGCACGGGCCGAAGTCAGGCCTTCAGGGGAGTCGTGGTTTCCGGCAACGACAACTACTGGCCGCCGGCCGCCCTCGGAGAGTTCTGCTAAGGCGTCATAAAAAAGACGCTGAGCGGAGGCCGAAGGATGATAGTGATCAAAGACATCTCCAGCAACAACTACCAGGTGGCAGCCCTCTCTGCCGACTATCTCGACCATCTCCTCTAGGGCGGCCCGCTGTTCTCCCAAAAGGGAATAATCCGTACCCTCAAAACTTTTGCCAAGATGCCAGTCTGAGGTATGTAGAACCCTAATCACAGGCCTTTATTAACCGGGAAATGGTCTTTTAAAAAGGTCTCCAAAGAATCTAACAGGATAGCAGAGAATTTCTCCACACCCAAAATAGATAGGGCCCGGGTTCCGGGCCCTATCTATAAATAAATATTTTTTAACGCCAGGGGCCAAGCTATTTCTTCCAGACCCACTCTCCCCTTAAGACAAGAGGCTTCTTCTCCTCAAACCAGAGGACCTCATGCCCATCAAAGCTCCCAAAGGGCAGATACCACAGCCTTACCCGGACCTCAAGCCTATTGGTTTCCAGAATTCGGTCGACAAATCGCCCGTCTTTGATCACGTCCTGATAGGGAAAGCGGATCTCAAAGGTCTGGTGAATGGTCCTTTTTGGAGGAAGGCCTGTCTCTCGCACCAGCCCGCACTTCTCATAGGGCCCTCGCCCCATTTCTACCCCTCTGCACATCCGGCCGGGATGGGGCATGTAGATGACCGAATGACGATAGATCTCTTTGGCCTGAGGGGTGCTGGCGGTCACTTCCAGGACCACCCGGTTGGGAGTCGGTCAGCCGTCAGGAATGACGTGACCAGCTTTGTTGGTAAGCTCCACCAGAACCACTCCCATGGGGATGACCCCCTCGGTCTTACTCTTGCGCCAGTAGTAGGCCAAGGCATCCACCTTGACCTCCACGGCCTGTCGATACATAGCCGGATCCTTATAAGATTGAATATCATGACCTTTGCCCGAACGTCGCATGTGACATTCCTGACAGGTGTCATGTCCACCTTCGGGAACATAGGCAAAAAGGTAACTCCCATATAGGGTGGCGCACTGGGTGGGATTGTCAAATTCAAGGTTAGGCCCCAAACCGTGACACTGGCCACAGAGGATGGACTCTTCCATAATTGGACTCTTTTTGACCAAAGGATGGGCTTCGTCCTCATGGGGCCCAGCTTTTAGGCCATAGACGGCCCTGGGGTCAGGGGGGCCATCCACCCATTTGTGGGTAATGGCCTTAAGGTTATGGCAAACGAGGCAGCCTATGTTGAGCTTTTTAAGTTTGGCCTCAGCCTCTTCATCATCGTCCTCGTACCAGGCATAGAAGGCCTCCACCAGCTCCTGGGCTACTTTGTCGTTGGCCTGGGCCAGTTGCGGCAGATGGCACTTGGCACAACCCATTAGATGCCTTAGCCTGACATCATCTGGCCCTTTAACCCCAGAATACGGCCAACGGGATAGCCCCTTCTCAATGGTAGTAATCATGGTTGCCGAGGTCCGCCCCATGCGCCCAAATATTGAACGAGCATGCATAGACCTTTGCCACTGTTCATAGATCTCCTCATGGCAATCCTTACAGGAAGAAGAGTCATAGCGGGCAATCAATTCCTCAAGGGTCTCTATCTGCCCCTGAGACCCCCAGGAGGCCGGGGCCCCCAAAAGCACCAAAAGCCAAACAAAGCAAAAGAATTGAAGATGTCTCATAATCCCCCTCCCTGCCCTAATTGTAGGTTATAGTTTTTCATAAAATTACCAATGTTAATTGGTATCTTAAGGGGAATTAGAGACACATTTTGAATCCTCAGTCAAGGCAAAAGTGTTTCAAAAAGAAGCACCAGTGGAAAAACAGAGCCCTCAGGCAGTCCCTAAAGACCTATTGACGTCTAGGGGAGCCAAGGACTAGTCTTTAGGGCCAATGAAGCAATGGTTGTCCTATCAGGTTGACCCAGCCGAACTTCGGATTTTCCTTCAAAAGTCCGGACTCCCTCATCTCATCGGCCGGATCCTTTTCCACCGCGGGATCAGAGAGGTCGAGGAAGCCCAAAAGGTTCTTTTCCCTACTTTGTCTTCTCTGGGGGATCCGTTTCTTATGGTCGATATGGACCGGGCTGTAGCCCGAATTGAGAAGGCCCTGGCCCAAAGAGAAAAGATCCTTATCTATGGAGATTATGATGCCGATGGGGTCACGGCTACGGCCCTTCTCTGGCATTTCTTTCAGGATCTGGGACATCCGGTCGAGGTCTTTTTTCCCCACCGCGAAAAAGATGGCTACGGCTTCCATGCCCACCTGATTAACCAATTAAGGAACACGGGGGCTAGTTTAATTATTACTGTTGACTGCGGTATCACCGGCCACGAGGCTGCTAAGCTGGCCCAGGAGGCAGGCCTGGAAGTCATCATCACCGACCATCACCAAGTCCCTGAAGAACTTCCTCCAGCAGTAGCTGTCCTTAATCCCCAGCGGAGAGATTGCCGCTATCCAGAAAAGAATCTTGCCGGAGTAGGAGTAGCTCTCACCTTGGCCCGAGCCGTAAGAGCCTACCTTTTCCAGAAGGGAATCCTCTCCAGGAAAAACATGCCCAATCTCAAAAAGCTTCTTGATCTAGTAGCCCTAGGGACCATAGCCGACATCGCCCCCCTTACTGGCGAGAACCGAACCCTGGCCAAGGTAGGCCTTGACCTTTTGAGCGGTGGCCACCGACCAGGCATCCGGGCCCTTAAGGCCGTAAGTGGGCTTGAAGGCCAGCGGGTCGGGACAACAGAGGTGACCTTCCGACTGGGTCCTAGGATAAATGCGGCCGGACGCATCGAGGAGGCTTTGCAGGCCTTCAAGCTCTTGACCACTAACGATCCAGGGGAAGCTCAAAAATTAGCCCAAAGACTGGGGGAACTCAACGCCCAAAGACAACGCCTTGAAAATCAAATACTCAAAGAAGCCCAGGCCCTGATAGACAGAAAGGCCCCGGCCCAGGTCCTGGCCGGAGCCAACTGGCCCAAAGGCATCCTGGGGATTGTCGCCTCCAAGATCCAGGAGCAACTCACCCAGCCCGTAATCCTCCTTTCTATTGATGACTCTGGATTGGCCAAGGGTTCTGGCCGAAGTCCAGAAGGGCTTGACCTCTATAAACTCCTTAGGCGGTGCCGAGAACACCTTTTGGGCTTTGGTGGCCATAGTTCGGCGGCAGGTCTAGCCCTTGAGGCAGCAAAACTTGAAGCCTTCACCAGAGCCTTTGAGGAGGCCACGATAGAAGAACTTTCTCGAAGCCCCCTTGTCCCTCACATCAAAATAGACGCCGCCGTGACTTTAAAGGATCTTCTTGATCCAGACTTCCTCGATTTCTTTGGCCACCTAGAGCCCTTTGGCCCAGGCTGGCCAGAACCGGTCTTTGCCCTCTCCGGTTTCAAAGTCCGCCAGCAAAAAACCGTGGGCAATGGGCATCTAAAACTCCTTGTCTGGCAGGAAGGCCTAGCCCTTGAAGCTGTCGGCTTTGGGCTGGGCGAACTGGTCGATCAGGGCCTTGAGGAATTCGAATTAGCGGTCACTCCGGAGTTCAGGGATTACCAAGGGGAGACCTTTTTAAGACTAAGGTTGTGTCAGCTGCGTCCCCGCAGACTGGTTGACGAAGCCATCAGGAAGACTTAAGGGAAAAAACAGGTTTTTTAAAGAAAGGAGACCTGCCATGAAAGTCAACCCCCTCATCTTTCGGGAATACGACATCCGAGGCAAAGTAGACGAAGACCTCACCGAAGAGGTCATCCGGTCTATAGGTCAGGCCTTTGGTACGGCTGTCAAAAGGGCTGGAGGCAGAAAGGTGACCTGTGGCCGAGACGGGCGTCTCTCATCCGAGACCTATCAAAAGGCCCTCATTGCTGGGATCCTTTCCACCGGGATCGATGTCATCGATATCGGTCTATGTCCAACGCCTCTTATGTATTTTTCCCTATTTCACCTGGATACCGATGGGGGCATCCAGGTAACCGGTTCCCATAATCCCCCGGAATTCAACGGTTTTAAGATCTGTATTGGCAAAGAAACCATCTACGGCCCCAAAATTCAAGAATTACGGGGCCTCATTGAGGCCGAGAATTTCGAATCCGGCCAGGGTTCTCTTTCTACCTACGGAATTATCCCCGCCTACAAAGACTGGATCAAGAAAGACATCAAGATAAGCCGCCCTCTAAAGGTGGTTCTTGACGCTGGGAATGGAGTGGCCGGTCTTACGGCCCCGGACCTCTTTCGCGAGCTGGGATGTGAGGTTGTTGAGCTATATTGTGAGGTCGATGGCACCTTCCCCAACCATTTTCCTGACCCTACAGTGCCAGACAATATCAAAGAACTCCGGGCCAAGGTGGTTGAGGTCTCGGCTGACCTTGGTGTGGGCTATGATGGAGACGGAGACCGCATCGGGGTGGTCGATGAGGCAGGTAACATCCTCTTTGGGGATCAGTTGTTGATTATCTTTGCCCGGGACATTCTCAAGCGACATCCTGGAGCGGCTATCATTGGCGAGGTCAAATGCTCTCAGGTCCTCTACGACGATATTGCCCGCCACGGTGGACGCCCCATCATGTGGAAGACCGGCCACTCCCTGATCAAGAAAAAGATGAAAGAAGAAAAGGCCCTTTTGGCCGGAGAAATGAGTGGCCACATCTTCTTTGCCGACCGTTTCTTTGGCTTCGATGATGCCGTCTACGCCTCTTTAAGGCTGGCCGAGATCTTGGCCAGCGACGATCGGCCCCTTTCGAGCTTCCTGGCCGATCTGCCCAAGACCTATTCCACCCCTGAGATCCGGGTACCCTGCCCCGATGAAAAAAAGTTCGCCATCGTGGAAAGACTTAAGGAATACTTTAAGAGCCACTACGAGGTTATCGATGTCGATGGGGTGAGAGTTATCTTCCCCGACGGCTGGGGACTGGTCCGGGCCTCAAACACCCAACCGGTCCTGGTGCTTCGTTTTGAGGCCCTTTCTCAAGAAAGGCTAGAAGAGATAAAAAAACTCATCGAAGAAAAGGTCAAGGAGCTTCTCTAAAAGATGGATACCATTGGAGGGATCCTCTCTGGGCTGTGGTCGAGCCAGGGCTGGCAACAAAGACTTGCCTCCCGACGTATCTGGGAAGTCTGGGAAGAGGCCGTCGGCCGAGAAGTGGCCCGGCGAGCCAGACCGGAGAGCTTTGTCAGAGGACGACTCACCGTAGTCGTGGAGAATTCGGCCTGGATGCATCAGCTTCAGCTCCAATCTCTGCGGATCAAGAAAGCCCTGGCTAAGGCCCTAAAAGAAGAGCTGGTAAAAGAGATCCGCTTCCGTCTGGGGCCAGTAGAAAAAAGGGCTACCCCAAGGAGGCCTCCGATAGTTATCCCCCTTGAGGTCAGGGAGACCCTGACCAAGGCTGTGGCCTCCATCGAAGATACCGAGCTCCGAGAGGCCTTTTTACGCCTCAGGCTTAAAGACTGGCAGGTCAAGGTGGCTCAGAGCCGGAAAAGCCCTTCGGCCTGGGAGGTATAAGGCCCCCCAGGACGCTGATAGATAAAAAAGGGGCTCAGAATTCGGAGTTCCTCCCCGCTTCCCTTTCGGGCCTCAAGGAGAACCAAGCGGCCTTCATCCCCTGGGTAGGAATAAACAACCTGGAGCCTTTTCGGCTCAAGACCCGTGGCCTTAGCTTGGCTCAGGAGGCCGGCCAGTCGGCTGGCCGGATAAACTAGATAAAGTCGTCCTTTGATCCGCAGGATCCCGGCAGCCACTTGGAAAAGGCCCTTTAGATCAAGCATGATCTCGTGGCGGGCCAGGGTCTCTTGCTCATCAGGATTAAGGCGCCCGGTGCCCAGGGGGTGATAAGGAGGATTAGCCAAAACCACATCAACCTTCCGGCGTAGCAGCCGCGGGGCCTCTCGAACATCTCCCCGGATAAAAAGGACCCTATCCTCAAGAGAACTGGCGAGAAGATTCCTCCCGGCTAACGCAGCCAGAGATTCCTGGATCTCAAGGCCCAGGATCCTTGCCTTTGGATAACGCATGGCCAGGACGAGGGAGACTATTCCACAGCCAGTCCCAAACTCTACCGCCAACTCTCCAGGCCTAAGATGGACAAAGGCAGCCAATAAAAAGGCATCAATGGAGTAGCGATACCCGTGTCTGGGCTGACAAATACTTAGACGTCCAAAAAGTTGCTCACAGGTAACCTCGTCTTTAGCCATCCTCTAATAGAGCTCTTCCTGGGGGTCAAAGCGGTAGAGGACCAAGCCTGTAAGGATCTTGGGGTAAAAATAGGTAGATTTATGGGGCATAGTCAGGCCGGCATCAGAGACAGCCCGGAGTTCTTCCACCATGGTCGGCTTAAGCAGGAAACCGAGATGTCCCCGGCGGGCCGCCGCCAAAACCTCATCACCCCAAGGGGTAAAGGAGAGGAGATCGGCTCTTTTGAGCTCATCTTCGCCAAAACCAAGGGCCTTTTTGAGGACCAGCTCGGTGAAGATGGTCACTTCAAGACCACGGAGCTCCAGAGGGAGGTCCTTTAGAGCCACGAAGATCTCCTCTATATGGGCCTCAAAAAGAACGGCCTCTTCACCCTCGATGGCTACAAAAGAACCCTTGGGAGCTCCAGCAAGCTCTTCTTCAGCCCTGTCTAACTCGACTGGCACGCCTTTAAAAAGAGGACCCAAAGAACGCTCAAGGTCTGAAAGAAGACGAGACTCTTTAAGTATCCGGTGGGTCGGAAGGATAACCAGCCCCTCGTCCTCTATAGGGCAAAGATACATCATAATATAGTTAAAGGCTAAGTGGGGATTGGAACCATAGAGGCGGCGCATTTCGTTACGATAGCTAAGGGCGGTGGTGTAGCGATGGTGGCCATCGGCAATATAGAGGGGTTGAGGTTCAAGAAGCCGCTTTACAGAGCCAATAGTCTTGGGGTCAGAGACCCGAAAAAGGCGATGGACAATCCCTGAAGGTTCCCTTACCTCCAGGACCTTGGTGCCTGTGGCTTTAAGACGCTCGATGGTCAAGAGCTTTGGATCTGGATAGAGGCAGAAGACCTGACTAAACTGGGCCCTGCAGGAGCGGAGAAGTCTCAGACGGTCAGAGGTAACAGACTCGAATGTCCGCTCATGGGGTCGGATGATTCCTGAAGACCAATCCTCAAGCCGAACCAAAGCAATAAACCCATGGCGGGTAAAGCTCTGGCTATTAAGGATAAAATCTATTTCGTAATAATAGAAGACTGGTTCAGCCTCCTGGATGAGGATCCCTTGGGCCAACCAATCCTTAAATAGATTGCTGGCCCTGGTGTAGCGGTTCTCCTCCTCGTTGTCCCCTGGAAGAATGCGGCCCAGCTCCAGATGGAAAATATTGTAGGCATCCCGGGAGAGATAAGACTCCTGTTGGACGGGGGTGACCACATCATAGGGAGGAGCCACGACGTCTTCAAGATTGATCTTCTCCTGGTTGTAACGAAAGCCACGGAACGGGACAACAATGGCCATTTATTTTCCCCTCCGGTTAAAACTTCGCGCCCTTAGCTACTATAATAATTAGATGGCGTCAACGACCACCTATTTTCCTTGCCACCTCTGGCCCCGGGGCTTATCTTTATTGACGACTTGCCAAATCCTAAAGAAGCAAGGAGCGCCCCAATGGAGCTTCAAGAATTGGTCCTGGTTGCTGCTGTAGTCGTCTTTGCCGTTGGTACCTTTTATCTGGTCGGCCTAATCAACAAGCTCCGAGAAAGCCTCAAAGGCGTGGATGCCACAGTGGCCCAGTTGAAGGAAACCGTAGGTGATCTTGAAGAAGAATTGATTCCCCTTCTGGCTCAGCTTAAAGAAACCGCTGTCTCTATCAAGAATCTCAGTGAGGCCTCGGCCAGGACTGCCTCTGCCCTTGAAGGAGAGATAAGGCCTCTGGCCGAAGAGCTACGCGGGGCTCTCGGCCAGACTAAGGCCACTCTCAAGGCATTGAGCGAGGATCTTCACGGTCTATCCCAGTCCCTAACAGGCCTCAGCCAAGAGATAAACCAAAGGATCAAAGAAGACGTTCCCGCCTTGGTGGGTGATATTCGGGAGATGGCTGACCGTTTTGGAACCTTAGCGGAGACCATCAATCAACGGATGAGTCGGGAGATCCCCATGGTCCTAGAAGATATTGATCGTCTAGCCCAAGGACTCAGCCAACTGGCCGAAGGGGTCAACCACCGACTGGCCAAGACCGAAGAATTATTTGAGGCCATAGGAGAGGCGGGCCAGACAGCAAGGACCGTTACTAAACTGGTCAAAGGTGGGCTTACCCAACTGGCCGTGGAGATAGCCAGTTTGGCTGTGGGCCTCCGGACAAGCCTGCGTTATTTGGCAGAAACCATCGGAAAGGAGGTTGAGACAAGATGATAGAAAAGAAATTCTCTACCGGAACCGTGGCCTTTTCCTTCCTCCTGGGCGGCATTGTCGGCGCCGGCATTGCCCTTTTGTTGGCCCCGGCCTCGGGCAGGGAGACCAGAGAGCGTCTCCGAGAGGTAACCGAGGAGTTTAAGGGCAAGGCCTATGAGCTAAGCGATGAGGCCAAGGAGGCCTTGGCGGCCCGGGCAGAAGAGGCCCGGATAAAGGCCCTCCGCTTCACCGAAGAGGTCAAGGGCAAGGCCGGCCAGATCAAAGAAGAGGCCCGAACCAAGGCCTCAGAGGTCTTAGAGAAGGCCAAGGGCACTGTGGAGGAGAAAAAAAGTGCGGTAATCTCGGCCTTTGAGGCCGGCAAAGAGGCCATGGAAAAGGAGAAGGAGCGTCTCTTGGCCAAATTAAAGAAAGAAGAGGAAGAAGAACTGACCTAATCCTCTGGATGGGTTGGATCTCCCCACTTAAGCTTCCGCCGGAGAATGTCAAAGTAACATCTGGTAGGAGAGGTAAAAAGGCGAAGCGGCCGCTTCGCCTTTTTTATTTTAATTACTCCCTCAGGAGGAAGGGGAAAACTATACTGACCATCAAGGATGGCTACTACTTCCTCGGCCTCGGCCGCCAAACGGATCTCTATTTCTGTATCCCCAGGGAGAATGAGGGGCCGACTGGAAAGCATAAAAGGACAGATGGGGGTAAGAACGATGGACTCGAGGGCAGGATGAACAATAGGCCCTCCAGCCGAAAGGCTATAGGCCGTAGAACCGGTAGGGGTAGAGATGATCAGGCCATCTCCGATATAAGTAGTAATAAAGGAACCATCGGCCCGGGTAAACAGTCGGATAATCCTACCTAAAGGTCCCTTGACAATAGCGACCTCATTGAGCACTGGGGGCCCCTCTTGGCCGTCTGCCGTAACCAGAAGCATCATCCTCTCCTCGATAGAGAGACTGCCCTCGGCCAGAAGATCAAGGGCCGTATAGACCTCATCCAGAGAGATCTCTGTTAAGAAACCCAATCGGCCAAGATTTATACCTAAAAGAGGGACATTAAGACGATAGGCCAAGGCCGCTGTCCGCAAGAGGGTTCCATCTCCTCCCAGGACGACAATAGCCTCTATATCTTCAAAAGGGGCCTGTTCCAGGATCTCAACCCCCCGAGAACTAAGGCAGTCCCTAAGGGCCCGCTTAACCTCACGGGGAATCCTCACTCCCTGCTTGACGACCAAGGCTATCCGACGCACGGCTTCCCCTTAAGTTACCAGACTATAGAAGCAAGATACCACAAAATTAACCCTAGCAAGCACCCCAGACTAGGAAAAGAACTTTGAAATTAAGAGGGGGAGGACCGTTTTCAGTCTCTCCCCCTCTAGGGCTTGAGGTTGTGGAGGTTCCCTTCGGCCTTACAGCCGAAGCAGGGAGGTCCTTAATGACCGACGTGAATGATCCCAGAGGCGGCCAAAGAGAGGATCAAGACTTCGACAATAGCGATAATGCCCACGGCCCGGGCCCCAGAACTAAAGAGAAAGGGTACAATGGCCAAGTAACAGATTATCGTAAGACCAGCTAAAAAAGCGATCCCTAGAAAATTAAGGATATCGCCGTGATTAAGCAAATTGATCCATCCCCAACCACTGGGCATATTGGCCTTTTCCAAAAACTCATAAGCAGACATATTCCAGTACTGGGGAAGTTTATCTATGGGAACATAAGGGGGCAAAAAGCCGGCAATATAGATAATAAAGGTTATCAGCATCAGAGCAATCCCCACAAAAGAACCATATTTTAGGATCTTGGCATAGATAATCTGCTCTGGGGGAACTTCAATCTTCATATTAGGATCAAGTCTTTCGGCCATCTCTTCCTCCTGACCTAGATTTTTTTAAGTCCAGATACCAAGGCCTTTTAGCAAGGCTTTAAGGCCGGCAAAGAGAAGCATCCCGATGACGATCCAACGGACCATGGCCGGTTTGGCCACTGCTAAGAGCCTTACTCCCACAAATGAGCCCAACATGATCCCTACCAGTGAGGGGATGACCATCATCGGCAGAACACAGCCACCGTTGAGATAGACCCAGGCCGCTGAAGTATCAGTAATGGAGAGAAGGAACTTACTGGTGGCTACCGAGATCTTAATAGGGGCCCCCATGACCAAGTTAAGCACCGGAACGTTAGCCCAGCCGGCTCCCAGACCAAACATGCCGGCCATGATGCCAATGATCACAAAGAGGGCTAAGCCCAGGGGTGTCCGATGGACGTACCACTTATAGACTTCACCAGTAGAGGCCTCCCGATAAATGCCCCACATCCCCAGGGCCTGGCTGAGGGCATCAGGCTTTTTGACCTCGGGAAACTCACTCTTTTTGGCCGTGGTCATAACCACCACAATCCCCAAGATGGTGGCCCCCAGGGCTATCTGAACCACGTTTTTGGGCAAGGCCAAGCCAATCATCGCCCCTCCGATGGCCGCCGTAGAGGCAATGAGGGCCACCGGAATGGCCAACCTAAGACTGGCTAAATTGCGCATCAGGAGCCCCGGACCAGCGGCCAAGGCCCCAGAGAGAGCCACAAGAAGGCCAGCTCCACGCACAAAGTCAAGATTAAAAGGGAAAAAACCGCTGATAATAGGAACGTAGAGGACACCACCCCCCACTCCACCCAGGACAGCCAGAATCCCCAACAAAAAGGTGACCACAAAGAGGACCAGCGGCCAGAACCACCAGGGCCGATCAGAGCCACCATCGATGACCCGATCTATAGCCTGCTGGGCCTCCGGAGAGGCTTCTCCCCAACTGTAAAACAGGAAGGCGCCAGCCCCTACCGAGACGAAGGCGAGCAGATACTTCCAACGTTCACCCATGACATCTCCTCCCCGAATGCATTTCGTAACACTATGTTTCAAAATGAAACCTTGGCTAGTATTAGATGTTCAGGGAAGAAATGTCAAGGGAAAGAGACCCCCTTTTTTGAACCATGTAGGGGGTCTCGAGAAAAATATCACTTTTTTTCGATAAAAAATGGCCTTTTTGCGGAAAAAAATTATTTTCTTAAAAAGAGAAAATATGGACCTCCCGCAGGTAGAGCTCCTCTTCGGGAAGAGAGATCACATAGCGGATCCTAAACTCCTGCCGGATTTTCTGAAGGGTCTTTGGAGCATCGAGGAAGCTCACCAGATGCCCCAGCCGGATCTCCCTGGATCTGGCCTCCTCAAACCAAGGAGCTAGCTTCTCCTCGGCCCTGTTAATCAAGGCTTTCCGAACATCTTCGGAAATCTTGGCCTCAGAGGCCGAAGTAGCCGCAAACAAAGAGACAATCAGGATATCGAGCCCCTTGCCCTTGGCCATCCGAAAGGCACACTCCATAAGATCTTGGCTAAAGTGGGCCTCCTCACAGAGAACTACTACAGCCGGCCGTTGCCCCTGTTTGATCAAGGAAAGGGCATGTTCAGGAAAGCCTGATTCAGCAAAGGTGATGGCCTCGGTGAGACGATCATGTATCTGGGCCAGCCCAAACTCTGACTGAACTTTTACACCTTTGGGAGGATCTTCTTGCCTTAAGAATTCCCGGGCCATCTCAAACTCCCCAGCCTCAGCAAAGGCTGCCGCCGCCATGGTCTTATCCCAGACAGAAAGCCCCCTGGGCTCTTTATCCAGAAGACCGGCTTCAGCCAGATATTCCCGGGCCCCGTTGTGGTCTCCGGCCTCGGCAAAGGCCGCCGCCCCAAAGGAATCAAATATTCTCTGCAAAAAACCCATAAAGATCCCTCCTTAACCGAGATTTTATTTGGCCGAGACAAGCACCACCGGACAGGAGGCTTCCCTGATGATCCGGGCATAGGTCTGCCGAAACCTCCGCTTGCCTCCAGCTATAACGACGGAGACTATCCCCTTAACATGACGCAGATAAAGCAAAAGAACCTGGTCGAGCTTTCCAGAGACGGTGACCACCCTTAAGGGAAGACCCTCAAAATCCAAAGACTCTAGGGCCTCCCTAAGGACCTCCTCGGGCAGAGGAGATTTGGCCTTTTTGTCTGGGCCTTCGGCTGGAATGGCCTGGATTATCTGTAGGGCTGACCTGGTAGAGCGGCAAAGATTAAGAGCATAACGAAAGGCCTTCTTGTCTAGCTCTAGCCCCTCAACCCCCAGAACAACATGACCCTCGGTAAAACCCCCTTTTAGGAGTTCCCGGGCCGTCTCAAACTCCCCAGCCTCAGCAAAGGCTACCGCCCCAAAGGCAGCCTCTATCTTCCGGAATATCTCCTTCCATTTACTGGTCATAGGCCTTCCCAAAAGAGCTCTTTTCAGAAAGAAAATTCAAAAAAAGTGCCAAAGGTCTTAATGGCAGGTAACAGATGATAAAATCGCTAAAAACGACCACGACTGGATATTTTCCCACCTGGAGAGACCGAGGGCTGTGTTGCGTTTTAAAACGGAAAAGGTCCAGGGAAGAAACAGGGAAGAAAAAAGAACTACTTCTCACTCTCCAGACCGTATTTTTTAAGCTTTCTCCAAAGAGAGACTCGGTCTATGCCTAAGATCTGGGCAGCTAAAGTCTTATTGCCTCCGGTCTCCTTGAGTATCCAGCGAATGTAGGCGATTTCTTGTTCTTCTAGGGTAGGATAGCGACCATCTTTCTTGCGGAAGGCCTTGATATCAAGTTCTCTTATCTCCTCGGGCAGGCAGGAAAGATCTATGACCTCCCCAGTAGCCAGGGCTACCCCTCGTTCGATAATGTTTTCAAGCTCCCGGACGTTGCCTGGAAAATCATAGTTTTTTAAGAGAGCCAAGACATCAGGGCTTATGGCCTTGACCTTTTTACCCATCCTGGCGGCGTGTTTTTCCAGAAAAAAACGGGCCAGAAGGGGGATATCTCCTTTCCTTTCGGCCAGGGGCGGAAGATGCATGTTGACCACATTGAGCCGATAATACAGATCTAGACGAAAATCACCCTTTTCGACGGCTTTCTTAAGATCCTGATTCGTAGCCGCAATAAAGCGGATATTTACCTGGATCGGGTCGGTCCCTCCGACTCGATAGAATTCGTGCTCCTGGATGAGACGCAATAGTTTAACCTGCATACTCGGAGACATCTCTGCGATCTCATCCAGAAAAAGCGTGCCCCCGTCAGCCATATCAACCAGGCCTTTTTTGGCCTGAGTGGCCCCGGTAAAGGCTCCCTTTTCGTGGCCAAAAAGCTCGTGGGCCAAGAGCTCTTCAGTAAAGACTCCACAGTTGACGACCACAAAGGGCTTGTCACGACGGGGACTCATCTCATGGATGTATCTGGCCAACAGTTCCTTCCCAGTACCCGACTCACCGGTAATCAAGACAGTACAATCGCTTACAGCCACCTGGCTAGCCACATCGAGGATCTGTTTCATTTTGGCATCGTTGGTGATGAATCTCACCCGGCCTTTGATGGCCTCAAGCTGACGACGGAGGAGGAGATTCTCCCGCCTCAGGCGGGTCTTCTCGACGGCCTCAGAGACTACCTTGCGGACCTCATCTATCTTGTACGGTTTAGCAATGTAGTAATAGGCCCCGGCCTTCATGGCCTCAATGGCAGAGTCCACAGTAGCAAAGGCCGTGATGATGATCACCTCTGTCTCGGGCGATTTCTCCTTTACGGCCTTCAAGATCTCCATCCCATCGACCTTCTCCATCCTCAAATCCGTGACCACCACGTCGAAATCGTCCTTTTTGATGAACTCCAGGGCCTGAACGCCGCTGGTGGTACCGACAATCTCATGCCCCAACTTCTTGAGGATGTATTCCAGATTCTTAAGGGCCACCTCCTCATCATCGATGAGGAGTATCTTGGCTTTGTCGGTAGAAGAAACGGCCATGGCTTATCTCCTTTAAGTTTTTTGGGCCTTTGGATCTCCATTGGGCAGGATAATAGTAAAGGTTGTTCCCTCTCCCATCTTGCTGACCACACTGATCTTTCCTCGATGGCGTTCGATAATTTCATGGGTGATGTAGAGTCCAAGGCCGGAGCCTTTGCCCACCTCTTTGGTAGTAAAGAAGGGGTCAAAGATCCTTTCCCTTATCTCCGGGGGCATACCACAACCGTTATCAATGATCTTGATCTCCACCCCCCTTTGAACCTTTCTGGCCTTGACCAAGACGCTACCTTCTTCGCCTACAGCGTGGATGGCATTGGTGACTAGGTTAAGAAGGGCCTGTTGGATCCTCTGCTTGTCCACCCTGACCTCAAGATCATCCGGAATATCTAGATCCAGTTCTACCTTGGCTGGCACCTGTCCTCGGACCATAGAAAAGACCTCCTCCACCAAGGGCCGGAGCCTATGTCTTTCAAGGAGGTAGTGTTTATGTCTGGAGAACTCAAGAAGTGTTCGGACAATATTACGGGCTCGCCAGGTCTGTTTCTCTATCTGAATGAGCATATCCTTGAGGAAGTCTTGATCCATCTCTTCGAGATCCTCAAGGATAATCTGACAAGAAGAATATATATTGGAGAGGGGATTGTTGAGTTCATGGGCTACTCCGGATAGGAGAGTCCCCAGAGCCGCTAATTTCTTGGACTGAAGCAGTTGTTCCTCACGGGCCCGAATTTCTTCCAACATCAGGCGTACAGTCCTGACCACTGAGCGGATCTCAGAATCAGCACTCTCCGGATAAGAGGCCTCAAAATTTCCCGAGGCCACGACCTTAAGGTAGCCTTCAAGATCTCTCAGTGGCGAGACAACCATTCTGGCCACTAGATAGCCGAGGCCCACAGTAATCCCTACAAAATAGATGGCCAGAAGGAACAAAACGGCCATGGCTCGTTGGAAAAAAAGATCAAGGCTCCGCCTCTCTCCAGCCTCGATCAGTTCCGCAATCCTGACCAGCTCCTGGCCCGTCTTCCGGAGTTCGGCAACGAGATCAGAGGGGGAAGAACCTCTCTCGGCCAGTTCGTCAAAAAGCCCCTTGTATTTATCTAAAGTCTCCCGCAACTGCCGGACCAGATCCGGGCTAGTAATCCGGGCCATCTCTTTCCGGCTTTCAGTAAGCATAAGGTCAGCAACACTTAAAAAATGTTTCGTATAAACGAAGGCTTCTTTATCCTGATAAAGGAGATAGTTCTTTTCATAGCGCCTCACCTCCAGGATCGTATTATTAAAATCCTCAATAAGCTGGAGTAATGACACCTTATTATAGATATGATGTAGGCTAATCCCGGAAAGAATAATGGTGATGAGGATCATCGAGAGAAAAAAACAATAACCGATCTGAACTTTGGTCTTTAGACTCCGAAGAGGGAAAAGCCTCTTTAGCCTTTCTTCAAAGGTATTCTTCACTCGCCTCCCCCAAACCCGAGCCCGAATTTTAGCTGTTCACGTAAATCGATGCAACATTTTGCAAAGATTAGTTGCAATATGCAATAAAAACCAGAAGGGCGTCAACCCCCAGTGCCGGCTCCAATAGTTTCGCTTCTGAAACTGTTTTGGATTCATGTTTCGACTTGAAACATTTAAAGATGGGGGCGATAAAGGGCCCTCTTAAAATAAAATGTCGATATTTTGGGAAGTTATACATCAAAATATTTTGTGGCACAACCATTGCATTTTGCTCCAAAAAGAACAGCTGCAAATTATCCAAATATCAAAGGAGGGATAAGAGATGAAAAAAGAAACAGGTAACCGCTGGACGGACCTAATGGCGGCGGCGGCCTTTGCCGAGGCCGGAGAACCAGAGACCGCCCTGGAGATTCTTGAGGAAGGGAAGGGAGCCAAAGGCCCCAAAAAGGCCTCAGAAGAAGTGACCATAGGAGTCGTTTTCTCTTTGAAGAGATAGTCTAAAAATTTCAAAGATCCTGGGAGGCACTTATGGAAAAGATCGTCTTTATAGAACAGACCGACCGAGAGTCAAAGAATCTGGCCAGTGTTATCTCCTTGGCCAGCGAAAAGGGAGCCGAACTGATAGCCCTCTTTTTGATTCCTGTTTCCCTGGAGACCGCCGACTGGATAGAGGTTCAGGAAAAACAGCTAAAAGAGGCTGAGGAAAAGATTGAAGCCTTTGCCCAAAGTATGAAGGAAGAAAGCGCCAAAAGGGGGCTCTCCTTCCACTGGCACATAGCCCATTATACTCCTCGGGCCTTCATTAAGGCCATGAATGAAATCGGCCCGGCAGATGTGATCATTGTCGGGGAGCTAGATCTAAAACCTTTGGCTGAGGAAGGGATCAAACACCTTGAGGACATCAGCGTCCGGATGAATTGCCCGGTCCTTTCCATCAAGACCTTGATGCCGGAAGAGACGACTTCAAAAAAGAAGGTTCTGGCTAGGATGGCCCTTTTTGGAGGGCTTTCGGCAGCCAGCTACTTTCTCTTCTTTCCCCAGATCGACAAGCTCAACCACCTTATCTACATGAAGGGCAATATCCTGGGGGCCCTGGCGGTAATGGCCACCGTTCCCATACACGCTTACATCTATGGCAGCTTTACCGAATGCATCCCCAAGATTTTAGGCTTGGAGAAGTCTGCTGGTACCCATTAATGGCCTGAAGAAAAAAGTAAAAAGGAGGAAAATCAAAAATGGCTGCAGGACCTGTAACCGGTCATATCTCTCCGGAACAGTTGGAGATAGTAACCCAAGTACTTTCGGCAAGCCCCTGGAACTACTTCTGGGTGGCCTTGCTCGGCTTCATGGGCGGGACCCTTTCTGGTTTTATCGGCTCTGGTGGAGCCTTTCTGATGACTCCAGGGATGATGAATCTAGGAATCCCAGGAGTTATGGCCGTAGGAGCCAATATCACCCATAAGTTCGGCAAGGCGATGATGGGTTCTAAGAAACACGGCGAGATGGGCCACGTGGATAAAAAGCTGGCCGTCTTCGTCCTCATCACAGCTCTGGTGGGAATTAAACTGGCCGTCTGGGTAAACGGCTACTTCTTCCACAAGCTAGGCAAGGCCGGATCGAGCCTCTACGTAAGTGCCTTCTTCGTCATCACCCTGACCCTCATCGGCGGCTCTATGCTCAAGGATGCCCTGAGAACCATGCGGGGCGGAGATGTCGGCCCCTCAAAGGCCTTACTCAAACTCTCTAGTAAGCTCCGTATCCCACCGATGATCAACTTTCCGGTCGCCGGAGTGAAGATTTCTCTCTGGACCTTGCTGGTGGTGGGCACGGCCGTAGGCTACATGGCCGGAACCATCGGAGTTGGGGGATTCATCGGTGTGCCAGCTATGATTTATGTCTTTGGGGTCCCCACGGTGGTAGCCGCTGGAACAGAGCTTTTCCTGGCCATGTTCATGGGGGCTTGGGGAGCCTTCAACTACGCCCTAGGTGGCTTTGTGGACTTGAGGCTGACCTTTCTTCTCTATGCTGGATCCCTCATCGGAATCTATGTAGGGGCTATTGGGACCAGCCTTGTCAAAGAGCTCTATATCCGGCTGGTGACCTCAATCCTTATCCTTCTTTGTTGCGTTTCCCGGGCCCTGGCTGTGCCTGATTATATGCACCAACTCAACCTGATTAGTCTCTCGGAGAGAGCAGCCCAGCTCTTTGAGATGGCCAGTAAGCTGACCCTTTTTGCCAGCGGCGGTATTGCCACGCTTCTCATCTTCTACTGGACCTTCAAAGGTCATTTTGAAAAACAGCGGCTGGTCAAAAAGTATGGCATGAGCTCCCAGACGGTCAAGGTAGCCCACCAGACCGTCAAGGCCTAAAAAGGGAGGAACTATGGCCTACCATCACATTCTTATCCCCATCGATGGCTCGGAACCAAGTCTCCAGGCCCTTCGGGAGGGCCTGGAGATAGCTAAAAGCCAGGGAGCCAAGGCTACGGCCCTTTATGTTGTCCCTAAGGGGGAAGAATTCATCGAGGTCTTCACCCTCAAATCCGTAAAAGAAGCTTTTTATCAGGAAGGGGAAAAGATCCTCGATAAAGCCCGAAAAATCGCCGAAGAGATGGAAATCCCCTTGGCGGTTCGCATATACGAAGGAAGACCGCCAGAGAAGATCGTTGAGGCCGCCAAGACCCTTGGCTGTGATTTGATCGTCATGGGTAGCCATGGTCACGGTATGATCGGTAAACTTTTGGTAGGAAGTTGCACTGAACGCGTCTTGGCCATGGCTCCCTGCCCGGTCTTGGTGGTCAAAAAGGCCTCTTAATGACTCTCCAACAACACGGGGGGAGCGGACTCCCCCCTTAATTCTATTCATTGAAAGCCCCCCTCCCCTGTGATAGTTAGCCAAAAGCGTGAAGAGACCAACCTTTTTCATCCTTTTACTGTGGATTTGTCTCCATCCGGTCCTCCTCCTGGCCGCCCCGCCGTGGCGCATCCTAGCCCAGAAGATCACTTATTTTGACAACAACAGAATTATCGTCGCCGAAGGGCAGGTAGAGGTCCATCACGAAACAATGACCATCTACGCCGATCGTATCCGCTATGATCTGCTGACCGAAGATATTTACGCCTATGGAAACTTAAAGATCCGCTCCGATGGGGACTGGATCCTGGGCCAGGAAGGTATCTTCAATACCCGCACAGCCACCGGAGAGATCAAAGAGGCCCATCTTTTTATTGAAGACTCAGGCTTCCACGTCCTGGCCCGCCAGATCAGGAAAACCGGTGCCGAGACCTATGAAGCCGATAGAGCCATAATTACCACCTGCGAGACCTGCCGGGATTGTCCCCGAAGGCCGGCCTGGAGTTTTTTTGCCCGCCGGGCCAAGCTTACGGCCGAGGGGTACGCCAAGGGATATTCAGTCACCTTCCGGATCAAGGACCAAGGGGTCCTCTATTCCCCTTATGCCTCTGTAGCCACCAGGGCCAAGAGAAAATCAGGTCTCCTCCCTCCTCGGCTCACTGGTGGTAATCGCAACGGTTTCGGCCTTGAAGTTCCCTACTTTTGGGCCATAAATGACAGCCTTGATCTTACCTTCTATCCTAATTATCTGGCCAAAAGAGGACTAATGGCCGGATTTGAACTCCGGTATGCCTGGGCCAAAGGATCAAAGGGAATCTTCCAATTTGCCTATCTAAACGATGACCTAAAAGATGATGACTACAACAAGGATGGGATTGTCCGGGAGAACCAAACCCGCTGGTGGCTCAAAGGCAAGGCCAATCACCGACTCCCCCACGGTTTCTTGGCCAAGCTGGATCTAGATCTCATCAGCGACAAGGACTTCCCCCTTGAGTTCCGAAGTGACCCTCTGGGATATGACCAGGCCCAAAGGCTCTTCCTCAAGGAGTTTGGCCGGGGGATTGGGGTCGATACCGCCCAGGTGAGGGCTTCAACCGCTCAGGTATCTGGAACCCTGGGGCACAATTTTCTTTTAGGCCAGCTCACCTGGCGCGACAACCAGATCCCTGGGGCTCAGAAGACCACCCTTCAGGAGCTTCCTCGGCTTGAGTGGCGCAACCTCAAGCATCCGTTCTGGGGGCCATTCTACCTGGAGATGACCAATCGATACCAATATTTCTGGCGTGAGGAGGGGACCAAGGGGCACCGTCTGGACCTTTACCCCAAGGTCTCACTTCCTCTGCCAACCCAACCCTACCTAGATGTTACTCTAGCTTATGGTCTTAGACAGACATTCTACAAGGTGTCCTGGGATCCAGATAGCGGCCAAGATGAACAACCTGATCGGACCCTTTATGATATCACTGCCGATCTTTCCACCACCTTGTTGAGGGTCTTCTACCTAAACTGGCAGGGGATAGAGAAACTCCGGCACAGCATCCGTCCCCGAATCCTCTATACCTACATCCCTCCAAAGGATCAGGATGAATTACCCTATTTTGACGGCCAAGATCGAATAAGGACCACCAACAAACTTACCTATTCGGTTACCAACTTCTTCACCATCAAAAAGGAAATCTCTCCAGGGCGATATGTCTATCGAGATATCGTGAGATTCAAGATCCAGCAAAGCTACGACATCCGGGAGGCTAATAGAGAGTTGGAGTCTCCCACAGACAAAAGGCGTCCTTATTCCGACATTTATGTGGAGGCTGAAGCCAGCCCCCGGCCGGGAATCTTCTTCCGTTATAATGCGAACTTCAGCGTCTATGGTCAGGGAGTCACTAGCGCGGACATAATCTTTCGGCTCAAAGACTCCCGGGGAGACAGTCTTCGCCTTGATTGGCGACGCCAGAAAAGGCTCTCCATAGAAGAGCTTAATGCCTATCTTCTTTATGCATTCAATGACCGCCTTTCCCTTATCTTTGGCTACAAAAAGAATCTTGCTGCCAATGAGGAGGTTGAGAATCGCTATGGCCTTCGCTACAACGCCCAGTGTTGGAGGGCCGAGTTGATGTTCATCAGCACTCCGGATGAAACCAGATTTACTTTTTTAATTAACCTCCTGGGCATTGGCCGCTTTGGCCTTTAATTTAGCAGAGGAGATCCAGGATGAAGCTCAGCGCCTTGGTCTTCCCTATTACCTATCTTCGAAAAGACTTCCTCCATTTAGGACTTACTTTTTTTGACTCTTTGAAGGTCCTCTCTCCCACAGAAGAGCCCCCTTTTGAGGGGGCCGAAGAGCTCATAAGTAAGGGGCAAGTTAATCTGTGTGTTCCCTTGCCCTTGGGCCAGAGGCTTCCGACATTCAAGAAGATGATCCGGGATCTTGAGGGCTGGGCTCAGATGATGGGACGATCTGGAGATCTTGAGGTCTTTAAGATCATTCCTCGTGAAGTGATGGAAGAATCGGTCTCAAGCATCAAGGCCGCCCTCAAGGGGGAACCTTCAGGGACCCCCAGGGAAGACCGTCTCCTTGAGGCCCAGATCTTCCTTACCTTGGCCCAAAATCTCGATCGCCGGCTTGATGAATTGGAGGACGAGTTCCGGCGCCTTAAAGAAGGAGCCCTAAGGCTCACCGAGATGATCATCGGCCCTGAAGGCCCCTCAGGCTTTAACAAATGGGTCGTTGAACCGGTAGAGGTTCCGGAAAAGAGCTATCTTTTCAGGGAAAGGCTCTCGGCCTTTGTTAACCTTTTGTTTGAGGCCAGGGGGATTAGTCCCGAGGATTTTCTTCTCACCGACCAGCCTGAAGCTTTGGAGATTCTGGAGATTGCCTGTGAGAAGAAAAGACTCCCCCTCCCTTACTTTCTTTATGAACGCCCTTTAGACAATGGGAGTCCCCGAAGACTAAAAGAAGAAGACGAGGTTTTTAAAAAACTTCTTCTTCAGGAGCAGATCACCAAAGAGAGCATCAAAGAGGCCCAAGAAATCTTTAAAGGGCTTTCTTTCGACCTTTCTAAGGCCTCTTCTACCCTCAAGGTGTACGTCTTCCCGGAGATCTCCCCCTTCAGGCTCCTTGGCGCTGCCGCCGATGCCTCGGTAGCGCTGGAGATGGGCCGTAGAGGTACTCTTCTGGCCATTGTGGAGACCTTTAGTAGGAGAAAAGGCGATGAAGGTCAAAAAGCGCGGCAACATCCTTGATCTTATCGGTAATACCCCTCTTGTGCCCATAAGGCGCCTTAACCCCAATCCCCAAGTGACTATTCTGGCCAAACTTGAAGGCCAGAACCCTGGGGGGTCGGTCAAGGACCGGATCGCTCTTTCCATGATAGAGGCTGCCGAGGAAAGCGGGGAACTATCTCCTGAGAAAATTATTATCGAGGCCACTAGTGGCAACACCGGAATCGGGCTGGCGATGGTCGCTGCGGTTAAGGGCTACCGGTGCCTTTTGGTAATGAGCGAGTCGGCCAGTGTTGAACGTCGAAAGATCATGAGGGCCTATGGGGCCGAAATATTTCTCACCCCGGCAGAAAAGAGCACCGATGGGGCCATTGAGGAGGTCTATGCCCGTTTGAGGGCCGAGCCAGAACGCTACTTCTGTCCAGATCAATTTAATAACGAAAACAACTGGCGAGCCCACTACCACAACACTGCTCCAGAGATTTGGCGAGACACCGAAGGCCGAGTCACCCACATCATCGCCACCATGGGGACTACAGGAACTCTAATGGGGCTGTCCCGGTTTTTTCGAGAAAGGGCTCCTCAAGTTCAGATAATCGGAGTAGAGCCCTATTATGGCCATAAGATCCAAGGGCTCAAAAATATGAAGGAATCCTATAAACCGGGAATCTTTGACCGCAGGCTTCCCCACCGGATAGTCAACGTCCATGATGAAGAGGCCTTTGAAATGGCCCGGCTTCTGGCCAGAAAGGAGGGAATATTTGTAGGAATGAGTGCTGGGGCCGCCATGGCTGCGGCCCATCGTCTGGCCCGAGAGATTAAAGAAGGACTCATTGTGGCTATCTTCCCCGACGGCGGAGAGCGCTATCTTTCAACCTCGCTCTTCAGTATCCCTGAGGCCCAGAAAGAACTCTTCCGGGGGCCGCGATTCTACAATACCCTTTCCCGCAAAAAAGAACCTTTTGTCCCCCAGAACCCTCCCCGAGTGGGCATTTATTCCTGTGGACCTACGGCCTATGAGCTGGCCCATCTTGGCCTCTGTCGGCGAGTGGTGGTGGTGGACCTTTTGAAGCGTTTGCTGGAGTTCAGAGGGTATGAAATCTGTCACGTGATGAATATCACCGATATAGACGACAAGACCATCGCCGCCGCCCAGGAGGCTGGAGTCTCCCTGGAGTCCCTTACCGATTATTTTGCCCAAGAATTCCTTAAGGATGTCGATGCCCTACGGGCCAAAAGGGCCGATTACTACCCTCGAGCCCGGGAACATATTGAGGAGATGATCACCATCACCAAGAGGCTTCTTAAAAAAGGAATGGCTTATGTCAAATATCAATCGGTCTACTTTGACATCTCCAAACTTTCCGGCTATGGCCAGCTATCCCGAGTTGATCTCGATAAAATCCAGATAGGGAAAACCGTTGATCTTGATGACTATGACAAGGACAGCCCGGTCGACTTTACTCTCTTTAAACGCTCTACCCTCCCGGAGCTTAAAAAAGGCATCTTCTATCAGACCGAATGGGGGAACGTTCGTCCGGGCTGGCACATAGAGTGTGTAGCCATGGCCATGAAATATCTGGGGGAGATCTTTGACATCCATACCAGCGGTACGGACCTGATCTTTCCTCATCACGAAAACGAAATCGCTATTGCCCAGGCCCTGACTGGAAAGCCCCTGGCCAAATACTGGCTTCACAGCGCTCTAGTTTATGCCCAAGGGCAGAAGATGTCTCGTTCAGCCGGAAATGTGGTCACCCTGCGGGACCTTCTAGCTCAAGGATTTAGCGGCCGGGAGGTTCGGTTCTTTATCCTTAAAACCCATTATCGCAAGCCCCTTAATTTCTCCTATCAGGCCCTGAAGGCCGCCGTAAAGGCCCTCAGGCGAATAGACAACTTCATCATCCGCTTGACCTTCATCCCCGAAGGCCCCCCCATCGGGGGACTCGATAAAAGGCTTAAGGAATTAAAAGAAAGGGTTCTGGCAGCCCTGGAGGATGATTTAAATGTCTCCCTGGCCCTGGGCCATCTCTTCTCCTTTATGAGGTGGCTTAATTCCCGAATGGATCAAGGACTGGACTCCCAAGGGCGAGAAAAGGTCCTTGAAGCCTTAAAAGAAATCGACCAAATTCTGGCGGTCATGGACTTCCCGGAGAGGATCTCTGACCCGGAGGTTGAGAAACTGATCCAGGAACGGGAGGAGGCCCGCAAGGAGGGCAATTATCAACGGGCTGATCAAATCCGGCAAAGACTCCTTATGATGGGGGTTGAAGTCATTGATGCTCCCTTCGGGCCCATCTGGCGCCGGCTCAAGGAGATCCCGGAAGATGGGAGATAAGCCTTGGAGGAAGATAAAGACCGCAGCCCCAGATGTCTTCTCCACAACGCAGAATTACATATCCGGGCTCGACTTCTACCTCAAGGTTGATCTCCCGCTTTTCCCGCAGAGCTTTGAGCTCAGAGGGTTTAAGAGCGACAACAGATCTCTCGGCTAGGTGGCCAAAACGCTGAAGGGCCACGGTTGTGGGCTTAAGATATCTGGAGACCTGTCGGGCAAAAAGCAGACCCGCTGTCTGAATTTTAAGGTGTTTGATGTCCTCAAGACGACCGGTGTCCCGAAGGAGCCAATAATTCTTGGCCGTAGCTAGAAGAAGATAAGGAGAAAATACCTCACCAGGAATACCAAAACGGATCTCAAAATAACCAAAGACCCGGTGTTTCTCTTGGGGATCTACCGGCCGGGGCCAACTTTTCTCCCAGGATACCCCTTCTCGAGACATTTTCAGACCCTCCGGTCTTTTTTATGATTTTATGAAAACAGCAATTTACCAGAAAAGGCTGGGTTTCAAATAAGGTTTGCTTTAAGTAAAGTTGTAGTATAAATCCTGTGGATTTTTTTAGAATCGGATGCCAGATCCATGGATAAATGGAAACCAGCAGCCGAACGTCGCGTCCTCCTGTTGACCTGTGGCCTTATATGGCTGATTGTGGGGCTTTATCTTATGGCCCTGGCCTTTTATTGGTTTCGCCGGTTTGGTCTATCAATCCCTGGTCTGTTAGCTGTAGGAGGACTCCTTTTGGTCTATTACCTGGGATTTGTTCGTATTGCCCGAAAAAATATCCATCGTCTCCAGGAGAAGCCGGCTAGGGTCTGTTTTTTTGCCTTTCAATCCTGGAAGAGTTATCTCATTGTGGCCGTCATGGTGGCCCTAGGAATCACCCTCAGACACTCCTCTCTGCCCAAGGTCTGGTTAGCTCCCCTTTACATGGGCATCGGTGGAGCCCTCACCTTGGCCAGTCTTTCATATTTCCGACAGCTTCTCTAGTAGATATTACCTGACCAGAATGGATCATAGATGTCCCCGGTAGAGGAAAAAAGAATCCTGGGAGAACTACCATTAGCCATGATCACCCAGAGGGACCGGCGTCCGGATCGATTACTGACAAAGGCTATCTGCCGGCCATCTGGGGACCAGACCGGGGTCTCATTGCTCCCGGTATCAGTAACCATGACCGGATCCCCCCCACGGGGATCAATGGTAAAGATCTGAAACTGCCCCGATACCAGGCCAGCATAAGCTAGGCGATCCCCCCTAGGCGACCAGGCTGGCGAAGTATTGTAGCTTCCTTCATAGGTCAGGCGCCGGATCTTGTTGGTCTCAAGATCCAAGATATAGATCTGCGGAGAGCCGGATCGGTCACTAACAAAGGCTATCTGCCGACCATCAGGGGAGAAGGTGGCCGAGACATTGGCCCCTGGACCAGCGGTCAGACGTCGTAGGATTCGACCGTTCAGATCCAAAAGATAAAGATCCGGGTTTCCTTGAAAGGAAAGGGTGGCAACCAGTCGATCCCCACGAGGATGCCAAGCCGGGGCAATATTAAGACCGGCCCGGGAAGAAAGAACTCTAACCTTACCGGTGTTGAAGTCTTTTATGTATAGCCAGGGACGTCCTTTTTTATAAGAGGTATAGACCAGATAGCGACCGTTAGGGGAGAGTCGCGGAGAGACAATGGTCCCGGCATCAAAGGTCTCCTGAAGGAGGTTGAAACCGTCAAAATCAATAGAAAAGGCCTCCTTAATCGCTCCCCTTTTGATAACCATAAAGATCCGGGAAAGGGCAATCCCCTCTTCCCCGGTAATGGCTTTGACCAGTTGATAGGTATAACGATGGACCATATAACGAGCCTCAGAAACCCGACCAGTGTAGGCCCGACCCAGGATCATCTCGTTGGCAGTAAGATCAAAGGCCCGAAGCTCAAGACGAACCTTCTCAACCTGCTGGTAGACACGACCCAGAATCAGATAATCGACACCCAGCCCCTTCCAAGCCTCTCGATCGACTATCTCTGTATTTTCCCCCAGGATTTCGAAATAGCCGTGGAGGAAAAGATCCCGGGCCATGACCCGCGAAAGCTCAAGGGCCAGGGGTCTTGAACCAGTAAAAAGAGGAACGGCAATGGGAATCTTACTGATCTGGGCCGAGGTAATCTCCACATAGATCCTGGCCCAAGGGCTCCCAAAACCCATTAAAAAAAAGAATCCTATGAAAAAGGAGAGACTTTTTAGCCTCAACATCAAGACTCCTCCTTAATCAACCTAAGCGGACGGACAACCACCCCGATTTCAAGGGGAGGGGATAGTTCTGATGGAGGTGGTGGAAATGGGGCCGCCAAGTAGACAGCCCGACGGACAGCCTCATCGAAGAGACGATGACCAGAAGTCTTCTCAAAGGAAAGACGCCTCAGATGACCCTGGGCATCAATGACCACCACCACGGTGGCCGAAAGGCGAGAAGGATCTTTGATAACTTCAGGGATGACGAGATTGGCCTCAATGAGAGTTGTAATGCGGGCTAGGTAGCGATTAAATGCCCCCGAAGATCTCCCCTGAGCATCTCCAGCCACCTTCTGGGCCACCCTGGAGATGGCCGCCGAGAGCCGGGCGGCCTCCTCTTTCTCCCTCACCCGTTCCCTAATCTGGGAGAGACGTCGAGCCAGAAGGGCCTCTTCGGTGGCCTTAAAGGCCTCTGAGGTCCTGGGACTCCTGGGAGATAATTTCTTAGGGATCCGGGCTTCTGCAGAGGCCGGAGAAGAAGACCTCTTCTTTAAGGGCAAAGGCCCTCTTTGAGAGGCCACCTTTTTGGGGGAGGCCTTTTTAGGCGAAGGCCTTGGAGGAAGCTTGAGACTTTTGGCCTTGGGCCTAGACGGTAAGGACTTATTTTTAAGGGCCTTTCTTGGCTCCTTTTTCGGGGAAGATTTTGGAGATTTTAATGAAGAGGCTGGTGGAGCCAGGGATACTAGTCTTACCCTATAGACTTTAGGAGTAGGAGGTCGAAATTCAGGGATCACTGTCAGGGCCACCACAACGGCCAAGTGGAGCACAAGAGAAGCCGTCAGATAAGGACGCCAGTGAAACCAGCCTTCCATAAGGCTACCTCTTATCAGGAGGTCTAGTTACTAGCCCCACGGTCTCTATCCCTACCCCTCGGGCCAAGGCCAAAACCTGGGCTACCAGACCATAGCGGGCCTGTCTATCAGCCTCAATGAAGACCTCATCCTTGTTACGGGAGACCTGAAGAAGACGGGCTTTGAGACCCCGAAGACCGACCCTTTCCCGGCCGATGTAGATCTCTCCCTTTTTGGTTATGGTTATTACCAGGGGCTCCTTGGGCCGGGGTAATTCCCCGGCCTTGGTCTCTGGAAGATCTACCGAGACCCCCCTGGTCATCATCGGGGCGGTGATCATAAAGATAATCAAGAGGACCAGAATTACATCCACCAAAGGGGTAACGTTTATATCAGCTAGATAACGGCCTTTCTTTTCCCCGAAGGCCATTTTACTCCTCCCCTATGCCCTCTTGAAGCAAATCCCTTTCTACCAGGTTCAAAAAATCCCGAACAAAGGCCCGGATATCCGTCTCAAAACGTCCCACCTGACTCATAAATAGGTTAAAGGCTACCACCGCCGGAATGGCTGCTGCCAGGCCAAAGGCCGTAGCAATCAAAGCCTCGGCAATCCCTGGGGCCACAGTGGCCAAGCTGGCTGAACCTACAGCTCCGATATTGTGAAAGGCTCCCATGATCCCCCAAACCGTACCGAAGAGACCGATAAATGGGGTAGCGTTACCAGTGGTGGCCAGAAAAGGAAGCCCCTCCTCCAGGCGGGCCAACTCTAAAGAAACGGCCTTATCAAGGGCCCTTTCCAGTCTGGTAACCACACTTTCTATCCAGAGAGAAAGTTCCTCCGGGGCCTTAGGACGGGGAGTAGAACGACGGATGCGAACCAACTCTTGGTAGCCCATTCTGAAGACCTCGGCCACCGGGGCTTGAGGCTGATCTTTGAGGCCTTTGAAGACCTCGGACAGGGTTCGTGATGTCCAGAAAGATTCGATAAATCCCTCACTGGCCCGGCGGAAACAACGCAATTGCCTCCATTTAAAAATGATAATGGCCCAAGAGACCACCGAAAAAACCAAAAGGATCAGCAACACAGACTTGGCTACCGGACCGGCAGCCAGGACAAGATTTACAATGCTTAAGCTCTCCACTCCATTCCCCCTCAGGCCCAGAAATCTTGGGTGACGTTTTTAATTAGTCCCTTTTCAAGGGCCAATTCAACTAACCCCAGGACGGCCTGGCGTCCCTCTTCCCCAAGGTCCAAAGTAAAATCATTGACATAAGTCCTGATGTGTTCCCGGATGACTTCATCGTCCATCTCCTGGGCGTAGTCCTTGACATAATCCCAGACCTCTGCCGGATGCTCCCAGGCATAAAGAAGACTTTGACGAAGAAGGTCAGCAATGCGGCCAGCCTGCGATCTTTCTTTGGCCCGAACAAAAAATCCTCCCAGGGGAAGAAGAAGCCCGGTCTCCTCCTCCCACCACTGCCCTAAATCTTTAAGAAGCCTAAGACCATAGCGAGGATAAACGAAGCGGCCCTCATGGATGATGACTCCAGAGGATATTCCCCCCTTCAGGATGGCCGGAATGATCTGATCAAAGCGCATCGGTCGAACCCTTACCCTGGGAAGGTAGAGCTTAAGGAGGAGGGTAGCCGTAGTATAGAGCCCCGGAACGGCCACTTCCTGGGACCGGGCCTCATCCAAGGAGGTCCCAGGCAAGGCCACCCAAAGGGGACCCACACCACGCCCTAAAGCGGCCCCTACGGGCAGAAGAAAATAGCGTCCTAGCAGGTGACAGAAGGCATGAAAGGAAAGCTTACTTACGGCAAGCTCTCCCTGAAAGGCCCTAAGGTTGAGGGCCTCTACATCCTCGATCACCGGAATCAAGGGAAACCCGGTTTTTAGTCTCCCCATCATCAAAGGAGCCAGCAAGAAAGTATCGTTAGGACAGGGAGAGAACCCTAACCTCATCCGAAAAGCTCCTCTAAGGCCGCTATAGCCCTCTGACCTAAGGCTAAGGCCTCCTCAATCCTCCAGTCGGCCTCCTCTCTGTCTAATACTAGGTTGGAGACCACTCGGAGTTCGACCATCTCCACTCCGGCAAGCTCTGCAGCCTGGGCCACGGCCGCCCCTTCCATGTTCTCCACCAGGGCCCCATATCTCCTCTCGAGGATAAGTCCCCGATCTTTACTGGCTGAGGCGCAACAAACCGTCACTGCCGGACCCACAGTAGGCCTTAAGCCAGCCTTTTTAAGCCTCCGAGAGACATCATTTACGGCTGAAAACGAAAGTTGATAATGCCTTCTTACCGGAAGATCAGCAGAAAAATCCTCCAGTTTCCCTTGACGACAAAGGGCCAGATCTCCAAAAAATTCCTCGCTGACCAAGACCAAGGAAGGAACGTCCAGACCACTTCCTGGATAGGCCCCAGCCAGCCCCCAAAGAAAGACCCTTTTCACCCTCTGACGGGCCAACTCATAAGCCACTGAGGCGGCAGCCGCCACTGGCCCCATCCCGCAGATAAAAGGAGAATAACCCAAATTACGGACCCAGAAGGCCTCTTTCTCTGTGGGAACTACCAACAAAGTAGACACCGCTCAACCATAACAGGTTGACAGAAACACTGCCAAGGGCTACTGTATTCTTACCTTAAGAAAATTGTTAAACGTTCTCAATAATTACTGATCCTGAAGCTTTTCGAGAGGACGACAGATGTTTGAAAGACCAGCCTGTAAAAAGGCCCATTTGGAATCACTCCATCAACGCGAACGGGAGGAATTCGAAAAGATCTTTTCCGCTACGGACACCGAGGATCTAGCCGATCGAAAGGCTATTTTTGAGGCCTTTATAGAAAAGGACTACCATGTAAGCCCAGAGGAGCTTTTTGAGACCCTTAAAGAAAGAGGATTTTCTCGAGGGCTTGATTTTATCAAGGAGACCCTTGATCTTCTTTGCCGCTACGGTTTTGCCCAGGCCAAATCCTTTGAGGGACAGCCTACTCTTTATGAACATCGTCACCTAGAAGATCACCATGATCACTTTATCTGTACCAAATGCGGCCGCATCATCGAGTTCGTTCATCCACCTATTGAGGCCCTTCAGGAGGAGGTGGCTAGACTTTATGGCTTTAAGCCTCTGAGCCACAAGCTCGAAATATATGGAATTTGTTCCAGCTGTCAGACGAAACGGGAACCGACCCTCCCCTTGACCATGGCCTCACCAGGAGAACGGGTCCGCTTTGCCCGATTCCTAGGGGGAGAAAAACTACGCTCTCGTCTTACCTCTATGGGCCTCCAAATAGGAGATACCGTAGAAGTCATCAACAACTGCGGCCCGGTTATCGTCTCTGCTAAAGGAACCAGACTAGCCTTGGGGAGAGGGCTGGCCCAGAAGATATTGGTCTCTTTGTGTCGTGAGTAAAAACTACATAATTTTACAAATTTATAGCAAATCTTAACAAGTCTTTTTATATCTTACCCTGTTAATCAATTTTGTCCCCCTTTTTATCAATTTCTCTTGACAACCTCCTCAATAAGGATACAAGTAAATATCTCCCCTTTACCTAAAGGGGAGGGATTTTCACCCTTTAAAGAAAAGGGGCCTATTCAAATAGAATATACTATCTAAGAAATTCGATGATTAAATTAATATCTTTATTTGTGCTCTTATCGTGATTATTTCTTCTTTTCAGTCCGTACCGATCTCTGCCCGAGTCTCAAGGCTGTGTTCTAATTGCCACGCTATGCACAACTCTCAGGGTGGTTCTGTCGTTACTATTCAAGGACCTTTTGGCTACTTGACGGTAAGCAACTGTGTCGGTTGCTACAGTTCAGAGAGCAATAATACTATTGCCATTGTGGGGGAAACCCGAATCCCCATCGTCCTTAACCAATCGCCCCCGACGTACCCTCCAGATGGAAGTCCTTCGAGTACCTTGGCTGGCGGGAACTTTTACTGGGTGGAGAATGTAGGGGACCAATACGGTCACAATGTTATTACTCCGGACGCCACCCTGGACTGGACCCCTGGGGGAGAAACCAATTTCGGTGTTGTGCCCAACAGTTGTGGCTTTGAAGGGTGCCATAAATCATTGGCCTCCATTCGCTACGGTCCAGGACCGGGGCCTCTGTTTAATCCCATTACTGGAAATGGCTGTATAGGTTGTCATAATGCAGCCCACCACGCCAATGATGAACAACATATGTTGGCCAATGGATATAAATACGTCGATGAAATTGGGGGAGGATATCGATTTCTCAATAAGGCCGGAGCCCAATTTTGGAACATCCCCCCTCATAACGCTCCGGCAGTAGCCGGAATAGAAGACCCAGACTGGGAACAAAACCCAAGTCCTTCCCGCCATAATGAATATCAAGATTCTCCCAAACCATTTGCCCCTTTGGCCTATGGACAAAATGCTCAGGGAATAAGCGATTTTTGTGCCGGTTGCCACAATACCTTCCATTCCTGGCCAGCAGGAGGCTCTCCCAACGGAGGCAATGGTAACCCCTGGTTGCGTCACCCCTCGGCAGTGGAGTTACCCAACCGGGGAGAATACGCCAATTACACCATCTACAATCCCTTAGTGCCTGTAGCCCGGAAAGATGCCTCTGTTCTTATAGGAACAGGCCCCTCGGCCACGGTTACCGCAGGTCAAGACAAGGTCATGTGTCTGTCTTGTCATCGGCCCACGGAAGCCCTTATCCGGATATGCTCCGCTGGGATTACAGCTCCTGTATCACCGGATCAGGTAATTCTCAATGTGGCTGTTTTGTCTGCCACTCTTCAAAAGATTGAAAAATTACCTACTTTTCTGTAAAAAAATTAGAATAAAAACGTCTTTTTTGTGCCATGAGGAAAAGAATTAAAATTATACCAACAACTTAAGGGCTATGAGGTCAGCCCGAAGCGCCCGAGGGGTCGTAATCCCTCGAGGCTGATGACCTCTACTCAGGGGAGCCTGGGTAGAGGTTTTTTTTAATTTTAGGGAGGTGAGGGCAAAGATGGCCACCTCTTATGCTTTAATCAAGGAAGGACTCCTTGAAACCACAGTTCGCCTCTCCAGGATCAACCCCCAAAACGGCGGCCAGAGGTTGGAAGAAATTCAACAAAAACTTACCGAGGAACAATTTAACCTAGTGGTTATGGGACAGTTTAAAAGAGGGAAATCAACCTTTATCAACGCCCTCCTAGGGGCAGAAATTCTGCCCACGGCCATTGTTCACCTCACGGCCACCGTTACTATTCTCCGCTATGGTCCGACAATAAAGGCTGTAGTTCACTATCTTGACGGTCGTCGGGA
>NZ_JBPMLP010000036.1:0-42413 GCF_054026695.1 Thermosulfuriphilus sp. | reverse complement strand
CTAGCGAATTTGAAACGATGATTCTCAAACTTGGGCTGACGGCGAGTTTTTACGAGAAAGTTAAATTTATATGGAGAAGTTTGGTGGGCCGCGGAGGACTCGAACCTCCAACCTATGGATTAAGAGTCCATTGCTCTGCCAAATTGAGCTAGCGGCCCACCTCTATTTAGGCTTATTTTGGTGGCGTCCCCGAGGGGATTTGAACCCCTGTTGCCGGCGTGAAAGGCCGGTGTCCTGGACCTGGCTAGACGACGGGGACACCGAAAAAATTGGTGGGTCGGGCAGGATTCGAACCTGCGACTCTCGGCTTAAAAGGCCGATACTCTGCCAGCTGAGTTACCGACCCAGAGAGCGCGAGAAAACTAACACGAGGCCTAAGAACTGTCAAGCAATCTATAAAAAATATAACCTAAAGAGGTCTCTCTTTGAATCCCTAAAAGAACCTTAAAAAAGGGTCCCGTTCTTAAGGGAGACATAAATACCCAACAGGACTACTACTAATAGCCAGAAGACCGGAAGCCCTGAAGCCAGACTCCCCAAGGCCTCTAGCCCTATTAGGTTGGCGGGTTTATCTGGCTCAGACCTCTTTCCTGCGTGATAAGCCACCAGAATTGGATAGGCCATGATGACCAAGCCAACAACAAAGGTAAAGGCAAAAAGAGCGGTGCTTGCCCAGTCTATATTGAGTTTATATTGGTACGGATTGTAGCTGACCTGGGTCAGATAGGTCATGCGAAGGGCCTCTCTACTGTAAGACATAAGGAAGACAGTGGCCAATCCAAGGCCTGAAGCCCAATAGCTGTAAGCTAGGGGATTCCCCTGGGCAGCGACAAGAACGCCTAGGAGCCCGAGGGCCGAGACTAAAGAGGCTATAAACCAGGAATTGCTGACCAGAGATAATTCTTGTGGTCCAGCAAAAAGCCAAGTGATACCAATTCCGGCCTCAAGGGCAGAGAAAATAAGGGCTAGTTTGGCCCCCAGATCGGCCACCCAGGTCAAATAGTCCCGTCCGTAGTCTGGGCGTCCTTCAAAGTACCGGGCATAAAGCATCAGAAAAATTCCAGTTAACGCCCAAGAGGGAACAATAAAATGAAGTAGTCGGGGCAGGGAGAAGGCGTAAAGGCCCCCCCCATCACTCCTTACCTTTAGACCCTTGACCAGCCACTGTCTCCAGCTCTCGGGATGAAGTTGCTCTAGACTTAAACCGTGGATGGTTGTGGCGGCAAGGATCAGGGAGAGCAGTCCTAAAATGAGCCAAAGAGGATTTTTTTCCTTGTTTGTTCCCGTAAGATAAAAGGCATAAGCGCTATAGAAGGCCACGATAACTGCTATAAGGAAGACCCAGACCCATCTAGCCGACATAGTGTTGGCCGTGTACCAAAAAGGGTCGTATATAACCTGAACAAAAAGAAGCGGGGCTACTCCAAGGACAATAGCCAGAGAGAGATTGACAGTAGTGGCTCTAGCTAGCGAGGCAGAGAGCCTTTGCCAAAAGGCCCCTCCTTTTATCTGCCCCCAGAGGGCAAGGGTCATTCCTCCAACAACCAGGTTGACCATAACAATATGAAGGGCAAAGGTGAAAACCAAAAGGAACTGAAATATCAAGGGATAAAAAGGAAGCCCCATAGGATCACGAAGGGCATGAATATATTCGGTAACTGTCATTGTCCTACCTCCTTACTCTACCAAGGTGGCCAGATAGGTAGCCGCAGCCTCCATTTCGGCTTCTGTACCGGCAAATGGAGGCATATAAGGATAATCTCCCAAGGCCTCCAGTATGCCGTAGATGTCTTCAGCAGAACTCAAGCCCAATCGTTCAAGGAGTTTGGGGATGGGTCTTATAAGGCCGTCTTTTTCAAGACTGTGGCAATTACTGCATTGGTAAAGGATAATAATCCGACCCTGGGCCAGCTTTTCCTTCGGGGTTCCGGCCTCGGTCTGGGGACGAAAGTAGATATTTTTGAGGAAGCCATCTTTTTGGAACCTGGAGATCTCCTCGTTAACCTTTTTAGCCTCTATGGAGCGGGCAATGATCTGGTTTCCATACATGTATTTATTGATGATGTAGGGCCGCCTGACACCTTCCCGAAAGCCTTCCCCGGCCCCAATTCCTATAAAAAGGACCAACAGCATGACTAACCCTGTGGATATCCGGATCATTTGCGGACGAAACAGGCCGAAGAAGAGAAAATAAGCAAAGACTACTCCATAGACCCCGAAGGCTACTTTAAGGAGGGTCTTCAGCCCCGGCAGGGACCCGCCAAAGGCCAGCTCCTTGGCCTCAGGGGGAAGTTTCGATAGATACCAAAGGGCAAAAATGGCCCCTCCGCCGAGGCCAGCCATCCCCCAAATAGAGGCTTGGCGGATTATCTCCTGGCCGACGGTCTCGTCTTTGAGGCCAGAGGCGATTATTGTGGCGTACAGACCAGCGATGGCAAACATCAGAAAGGTCCGGGTGAAAAGCTGAGGCCAATAGGTTGAGTTGAAGAAACCGTCAAAGAAGTCGCCGGTCTTAAGCCATCGGTCTGGGGTAAGCATAAAGGCCAGGATTCCGGTAATAATGACCATGCTTATCCAGGCCGACCAAGCATAGATCCATCCGATCCTTAGATGGGTTCGATCGTCTATCTTACCCAAAGTATAGTAGTAGATGTATATGGTAATGACCTCGATGAGGAAGAAGACCCATTCGGTGGCCCAACCCCAGACATAATTGTGGATGAGGGCCGAGATAGACCTTGGGCTGGCCACCGTGGCGGCAAACCAGATCCCTACCCCCGTAAGTGAACCAATAACAAAGCAGAAGACTAAAATCAGCAAGGTATAGCGTTTAAGAAACTCCAAAAGTTCTGGCCGACCCTGGCGATAGGCCTTTTGTTCAATAGAGACATTGAACCAAAAGGCCCCGGTAGCCAGGTGGGAAGGAAGGATGTGAAAGCTGGCAATAAAGGCGATAACAAATGCTGAAGATACCGCTGGAACTTCCCAGACAGGATACATTTAACAGACCTCCACCTCCAGAATCTTTTTAAAGATTCGGCTGGTCAACAAAATTTATGAAGTCCTATCCTAATGAAGAGTTTGAGACGTTGTCCTCTCCAAAAGCTTATTTTTAATCTCTTGGGCCAGTCTTTCTGAGGCTTTCTCAATGACTAAGATCTCCTTGAGGATCGGGGTGGCCTCTGGAGGAAATTCTTCCCAGGATTTGATCTCATCAAGGACTTTGTTTCTGGCCTCCATAAGCCTCCCCAGATCCTTAAGTCTTTTTTCCCTGAGGGCCTTAAGCAAGGCTACCGAGAGCTCTTTTAGTTGGAAGAGGACTTCCAAGTGCTCTTTATTCTTGTTCTCCACGGGAAAACTCCTTTAGAAAGTTTTTTTTATTTTTAGATCGGTCAGGTTTCCAAAATGATAAGCTCTTTATGTTTTTAAATTTTTAAAAATCTTTGGTTTTCCTCAGAATATGCGGGATCCGAACTCGTAAAGAGGCCTAATAAGGCCTGGATAGAGAAGAAAAGAGAGGGTCAGGATATAAGTTAGGCCCGTAAGAAGACAGGCTTTTATCACTTCTTTTACCCCAGGAGGGTCCCCCGAGGCATTGAAGAAAGGCCTCTTTACTAGATTGCCTCCGTAGATTGTTGGCCCGGCAAGACTTACTCCTAATATCCAGGCATAGGCAGCCTCTGGGAGGCCGGCATTAGGGCTTAAGTGGTATCGGGCCTCTTTGAAAGCCCCGGTTAACCCTCTAAAGGCCCTTTGGGGGATAAGCAAGACTGCAGCCAAAGATATCAAAAGTACTCCTAGCCTAGCTGGAAGATAGTTGAAGAGATCATCAATCTTGGCCGCCGCCCAGCCAAAATCTTGATATTTCTTATCGCGATAACCAATCATCGAATCCAATGTACTGGCCATCTTAAAGATATAAAGCAGGGGAGGGCCCCCCAGGGCCAGATAAAAGAGAGGACTGATTAGTCCATCTATCAGGTTCTCGGCCACGGTTTCAATAGCTCCCCGGGCGATCCCCTCGGGTGGAAGCTTCTCCGTCTGCCGGCTGACCAGATAGGATAGCCTTTTCCGGGCCTCAGGGAGACTTCCCCTCTTTAAGGATTTGGCCACAGAGAGGACCTCTTCGATCAGACTCCGGGCACAGAGACCATAGTAAATGAGGACAGCCTCGAAGATAAACCCAAAATATGGATTAAGAGAAGAAAACAGCCAGAGGAAAAAGGCTGTAGAGAGCCCACTTAAAGATAATAATGAGATACAAAAGATCAGTCCTTGAATCCTAGGGGCCAGAGGAAGGCTTCTGGCCAGGTGTTCTCCCCTGGCTATGGCCAGTCCCATAAGTCTTACGGGATGAGGGAGATGAGGTGGATCGCCAATGATGGCATCGGCTACGGCACCAAGGAAAAGAGAAAGGGCCTTACCAGGGTAGAGTATCCAGGGGACCATCCTTAGCCGGTTTTGAGGAAGTTAAGAAGCTTTTCAGTGTCTAGATTTTTCTCGATTAGATCTGCCAGACGGTCAAATTCCTCCATTCGGAGCTCCGCATAGTTTAGTCTCTCTTTTTGAGGAGCCAGCCCCTTGGCCGATCTTAATCTGTTAATGATGGCCCTTCTTAACTGATCATTGTCAAAAAGACCATGGAGATAGGTTCCGAAGACAAAGGGCTCCTGACGCCAGCATCCAAGATCGGGCCTTTCCGGAAAAAGGGGATCGATATCCTTCAGAGGCCGGCTCCTTCCCATGTGGATCTCATATCCCCGGATGAGACCCTGGTAGCTAAAAGGGGCCATTGTTAACCGGGCTTCGAGACTGCAAAGCACTTTAGTAGGCTCAAAAAAAGTCTCCAGAGGAAGAAGGCCCAGCCCCTGGGCCTCTGGGACTTGGGCCTCAAGAGCCTCTGGATCCCGAATCCTCTCCCCCAACATCTGATAGCCCCCGCAGATGCCAATGACCATCTTTCCCGATTGGGCCGCTTGGACAATGGCTTTATCCAGCTCGTTTTCTTTGAGCCAGAGGAGGTCGCTGATGGTGGCCTTGGTCCCGGGGATGATAATTAAATCGGCCCCGGAGAGATCTTCGGGTGAGGTGACATATTCAAGGCTGACATCGGGCTCAAGGGCCAGGGGGAGAAAATCTGTAAAATTAGCTAGGCGTGGAAGCCTGATGACGACTATCCTTACTTCCGCCTCTTGGGAGACATTTCCTCGGACATAAACACCGTCTTCTTCATCGGCGATGAGGCCGTTTACATAAGGGATCACTCCGATAATAGGTACGGAGACAACTCTGGCAAACATCTCCAGGGCGGGCTCAAGTAAACTCACATCCCCCCGGAACTTGTTGATAATGAAGCCTTTTACAAGATCTCGATATCCAGTGGGGATAAGATCATAGGTGCCTTTAAGCCAGGCAAAGACACCTCCGCGGTCAATATCGCCAACAATAAAGACTGAGGCCCGGGCATAGGCTGCCATCCGCATGTTGACGATCTCGTGCTCCTGGAGGTTTATTTCCGCTGGGCTGCCAGCTCCTTCGATGACGATGACCTCATAGTCATTCTCTAGGGAGTCATAGGCCCGACGAACTAGCTCCCAGTGTTCCTGAAAACGTTGATAATAACTCCGGGCATTAAGGTTGCCAGCCGGTCTTCCCATGATGATTACCTGAGAGGTGGCGTCGGCCGTGGGCTTAAGCAGTATGGGATTCATTCGGGCCTCAGGGAGGATTCCAGCAGCTTCTGCCTGATAGGCCTGGGCCCGCCCAATTTCAAGCCCCTCTGGGGTCACTGCTGAATTCAAGGCCATATTTTGGGCCTTAAAAGGGGCCACCCGATAGCCCCGGCGGGCCAAAAGGCGACAAAGACCAGCACAGAGAAGACTTTTCCCCACTCCAGAGCCAGTGCCCTGGAGCATTATAGCTCGGGCCTTACCCATAGGATACCTACCTTGAGGATCAGATGGTCACTTTGGCTGCCTCTAGAATCTTGTCGGCGAAGTGAAAAAGGAAATCTCTCTGAGATCGATTGGCGTAGGCGATACATGAACACCTCAGGTTAACTCGACTTCGGATGAGGAGCTCAAATCTAACGAATCGCTCACCGAGCTCAATGGAAAAATAATAGGGACGACATTGGGGGTGGTGGCACTGGATCTCCGAGAGAAGGTCATCGGGGACCGGAAGCCAATAGAGACCATCCATGGGTGAGGCCTCACAATAACGCTCCAATTGTTCCCGGATACGATGGACCTCTTCGGTTTTTAGTTCATCAATCAAATATTGCCTCAAGATTGCTCTCCTTTTTCTTCAGTAGCTTCGCCTTCTTCCGACCCTTCGACTTCTCTTTTAATCTCTTTCATGAAGGTACGGACCTTTTTAGCCATATCTCGAAGGCGCATATCTGCCAGATAAAAAAGGCTTCCCTTCTCATAGGAGCCATCAGGGAGTCTTTGGCCGGCCGGCTTACCAGTGAGGATTTCCAGAGCTTCCTCTACACTTTCAACCGCCCAGATGTGGAACTGCCCTTTGGAGACGGCCTCCAAGATCTCTGACTTGAGCATCAAGTCTTTTAGGTTGGCCCGGGGGATGATCACCCCTTGTTCTCCTGTGAGGCCTCGATCCTTACAGACCCGGAAAAATCCTTCAATCTTCTCGGTGACTCCGCCCACAGGCAGAATTTCCCCCTTCTGACTTATGGCTCCGGTTACGGCAATTCCCTGTCTTATTGGGACTCCGGCCAAGGCTGAGATGATGGCAAAAAGCTCAGCCCCTGAGGCTGAGTCTCCCTCTACCAATCCGTAACTCTGCTCAAAGGTAAGCGAAGCCGTAAGGGTGAGTGGCTTGTCGTAGGCAAAACGATCCCTGAGGAAACCAGCCAGAATCATCACTCCCTTGGTGTGTATTTTCCCGGAGAGATCCGCTTCCCGTTCGATGTTGATGACTCCTTCCCGCCCAATGGCAATGTTGGCCGTTATCCTCGTTGGTCGTCCAAAGGCGTAGTCTCCAAGGTCGTAGACAGACAATCCGTTTACCTGACCTACAGCCTCTCCCTCGGTTGGGATTCGAATGAGGTCCTTAATGATGGCCTCATGAAGGTGTTCCTCAGGGAGTCGGGCTCGATTGTATCGTTCTTCGATAGCCCGATGGATGTGGGCTCTGGTGATGTAGGAGCTTTGATCTTCACGTGCCCAGAAGTCTGCTTCTTTAAGAAGATCATATATCTCCTGGATGCGGAGGGAGAGTTTATCCTGTCGGCCGGAAAGCTCGCAGGAGTACTCGATCAGCCGGGCGAGGCCAGTTTTGTCCAGGTGAAGGAGATTATCCCGGCGGACAATAGTGGCCACTGTGGCCAAAAACTGCCTAGTATGAACCTCATTGCGATCCACCCAGTGATCAAGGTGGGCCTTGACCTTGAATATCTCCCGGAAGGACTCATCAAGGAGAAAAAGTAATTGATAGATAAAAGGATCCCCCAGAAGGACTACCTTGGCCTTTAAGGGAATCGGTTCAGGTCTCAAGGTCTTGGTGGTAAAGAGACCAAATTGTTCGCCAAGGTCTTCTATCTTGATCTCTCCGGCTCGGATGGTCCTCTTAAGGCCTTCCCAAGAGAAGGGATGTTTAAGGATGTCTATGGCCTTTAGAATCAGAAAGCCACCATTGGCCCGATGAAGGGCTCCGGCCTTGATCATGGTAAAGTCCGTGACTAAGGCCCCAAAAAGGGCTCGCCTTTCAACAAAACCAAAAAGATTGGGATAGGTGGGGTTGGCCTCAAAGACCACCGGGGCCCCTTCGGTTTCGGAATTATCCACAATGACATTGACCTCATAGCGGGTAAAACTTGGACCCGGTGGAGGAAAGGGCATGGGCATGGGGATAGGGCCTGGGGGTTGGGCTGGGGGACGCGTTTTGAGTTCATCAATATGGGCCAGAAGATCGTCTTTGACCTCATCGAGATAGGTCTGAATGTCTGTTATCTCCTGATATCGCTCTTTAATATCCTGAATGAACATGCCGATGGCCTGAAGGGCTATCTCCCGGTCAAGCTCTTTGAGCCCTTGACGAAGTTCTTTTTCTAGCTCTTGGATACGCCTGGCGGTGGCGTTCAGCTCTTTTTGCAGGGCATCCCCGGTCCGTTTGATCTTCTCCCGTTCCTCTTCAGGCAGGGCCATGATCTCCTCGGGACTAAAGGGACTGCCGTCAGGCTTTATGGGAAAGATCATCATCCCCGTGGGTTCCACGCTCAGACCAAAGCCTTCGGCGCGGACTCTCTTCTCCAGTTCTTCGAAGATGCTGGCCCGTCGGCGGTTAAACTGCCGGATGATTTCTTCTTTGCGGTTGATGTAGGCCTCACCCTCAAAGAGCTCCGGGATTTTAGTCTTCAATGTCTCCACCAGTTCGGCCATATCTTTCTGAAATTCTCGCCCCCGTCCCGGGGGAAGTTCTATGGCCTTAGGGTGGTCGGGATCTTTGAAGTTGTGTACATAGCACCAGTCAGAAGGCCGAGGGAGTTGTTTGGCTGTTTCCGAAACAAGCCTTTTGGCGATATAGGCCCCTCCGGTCATGGCCGGTCCGGCCACAAAGATATTAAACTCCAGGTCTTTGATATTGAGCCCCAGATGAAGGGCCTTTACGGCTCGCTCCTGGGCCATAACCCCGTCTTCAAGGGGGGGAATATCTTCGGTTGAGGAGACTCCCAGAGAGTCTGGATCTATCTGGAGACGGAGCTGTTCCGGTGAAAGACGCAAATTTTCACCTCTGGTCATTCAAGACCTCCTTGCGGAATCTTTCAAGGATGACAAAGAAGAGCCTCTTGTGAATTCTCGGCTAATCTACCCAAGTCCCAAGGCTTTTGACAAGGAAAATAAGCTTAATTCAGAGGGGAAGACGTTTTAATCTCAGGGCATTGCTGACAACCGTTACTGAGCTGAGGGCCATGGCTAAGGCAGCAATAGCCGGAGACAATCTCAGGCCCCAGAAGGGATAAAATAGCCCGGCGGCCACGGGGATAGCCAAAATATTGTAGGCAAAGGCCCAAAAAAGATTCTCCTTAAGAATCCGAAAAGTGGCTCGGACTAATCTGATAGACCGGGGAACTCCCCGAAGATCACCCCCGAGAAGGGTTATATCTGCAGCCTCAAGGGCAATGTCTGTTCCATCACCCATGGCAATTCCTACGTCGGCCTGGACCAGGGCCGGGGCGTCGTTGACTCCATCCCCTACCATGGCCACTTGTTCTCCTCGAGCTTGAAATTCAGCGATTCTTTGGGCCTTTTCAGAGGGAAGGATCCCAGCAAAAAATCCGCTAAGGCCCAGATCCTGAGCAATGGCCCGGGCCGTGGCTTCGTTATCTCCGGTGAGCATTATCACTTTGAGCCCCAGGTCCTTAAGCTCAGAGACCACCTCTTTGGCCTCGGGCTTTAGAGTGTCAGCCAGACAGACAAAGCCCAGGGCCTTTTTGTCTTGAGCAACAAAGACCACTGTGCGGCCGACGAGGGCCTCTTTTGGGGCCCTGGAGAGAAGGGGCAGGAGGTCTACCCCTTGGGCCTTGAGAAAGTCTTCTTTCCCGACGAAAACGGCCTTTCCCTCAAGCTCTGCCTTTACTCCCAGGCCGGCATAAGCCCTGAAATTTTTTACCTGAGGGATATCAAGACCTTGGCTCCGGGCCTCTTCTACTATTGCCTGGGCCAAGGGGTGTTCAGAATGCTGTTCAAGGGCCGCTGCTATTTTAAGGATAATCTTTTCATCGCCTTCAGGGCAGAAGACAGCCACCACCTGAGGCTTTCCCTGGGTGAGGGTTCCGGTCTTATCAAAGACACACAAAGAGATCCTGGTGGCTCTCTCTAGGGCTTCGGCATTCTTGATGAGAATGCCCATTTCCGCTCCTCGGCCGGTCCCGACCATAATGGCTGCTGGTGTCGCTAGGCCTAAGGCGCAAGGGCAGGCAATGACCAGGACTGAGACAAATGAAAGAAGGGCGTTGGTAAGTTTAGGTTGGGGTCCCAAGAAATACCAGAGGAAAAAAGTCACTAGAGCAATAACCAAAACCGTGGGGACAAAGACCGCCGCCACTCGGTCAACAAGGCGTTGAATGCGGGCTTTTGAACCCTGAGCCTCTTGGACAACCCGGACAATATTGGCCAACATGGTCTCCCGACCGACCTTTTCGGCCTGAAAGACAACTCGGCCCCAGAGATTTAAGGTCCCTCCGATGACCCGATCTCCGGGCCCTTTTTCTACTGGTAAAGACTCTCCTGTAAGCATGGATTCATCCACAGCGGTCTGACCTTCAAGGATGAGGCCATCTACCGGAATTCTTTCCCCCGGCCGAACAACAACTAAATCCCCTTTACGGACAGAGGCCGCAGGAACTTCTAGCTCCTTTCCTTCCCTGAGTATCCGGGCCTTTTGTGGGGAGAGATCAAGAAGCTTTCTGATGGCCTCGGTGGCCTTGCCTCGGGCCTTCTGTTCAAAATAGCGCCCCAGAAGGACAAAGGAGATAATCATGGCTGCAGAGTCAAAATAGACATGAAGTGGAAGCCCAGCAGAGATAAATGGCTGAGGATAGATGGTTATTGTTGCCGAGTAGAAGAAAGCGGAGAGGGTCCCCAGGGAAACCAGGGTATTCATGTCTGCCGTCCGGTGCCTAAAGGCCAGGACCGCCTTCCGGATAAAGTCCCATCCGGCCCCAAACTGGACCGGCGCCGTCAGGAGAAGAAGCAGAAGGTAACGCCAATTCCGGGGTATTCCCTCAATCCAAGGGAAAATCCGGGGCATGGAGAGGATAAAAATCGGTACACTCAGGCCAAAGGCCAGATATAGCTGACGCTTTAGCCTTTGGAGATGAAAGGCGGCCTGTTCCTCTTCAGGTAGGCTGACCGTCTCCTCAATAAATCCTTTAAAGTGATAGCCTTCATTTTCAATGACCCTGATGATTTCTTCCAAACGAAGATCATGAGGGTTATAGATTATCTCGGCGGTTTGGGTGGCGAAGTTAACGCTGGCCTCTTTGACTCCTGGTGTTTTTTGGAGAGCCTTTTCGACCCTGGCGGCACAGGCCGCACAACTCATGCCCCCAATAGCAAAAAGCCCCTTTTTTTCTGGCAGATCATAGTCATTTATCCCCTGGGAAGGGGGCCTTTTGGGGATCATGGTCTAATCAACCAATTGATAACCGGCTTTAGATATGGCCCGGGCAATTTCTTCCCGGGGGAGGTCTTCCGGGGCCTCAAAGGTGGTCTTTCCTGACGAAAGGTCGATTTTAACGTTTTTTACCCCAGGGATTGCCTCCAAGGCCTTTTTAACCCTTTTAAGGCAGTGTTCACAACTCATTCCCGAAACCCTGATGGTCACCTGAACCAAATCTATCCTCCTTACAAAATATTTTATTCTAGACCCAAGGCCTCAAGATAGCTCCTGGTTCCCTCTTTAAGGCCATATGGCCTAGCTGCCTCTTTAAGAAATTCCGAATCTGGCGGAAAATCAAAAATTTTTAATATGGCCTGGGCCAGGGCGGAAGGATCTCTTAGCGGAACCAGGGGGCCATAGCGGCCACCGGCAAGTATCTCCCTGGGCCCGAAGGGACAATCCGTGGAGACTACCGGAGTCCCCAGGGAAAGGGCCTCAATGAGGACCGTGGGCAACCCCTCTCTTATTGATGAGAGGACCAGCAGATGGCTTTTGGCCATAAAAGAATAAGGATTTTTCCGGAAACCAGGCAGGCTGACGGTTCCGTTGAGTCCTAAAGAACCAATGAGTTCTTCAAGATGCCTTCGTTGTTTACCTTCTCCCAGGATGATCAGTCGAGCCGGGCGGCGTTCCCTTACCAGTTTGAAGGCCCGGATAAGGGTGGGAAAATCCTTTACCGCTGAAAGTCTTCCCACGGCCAGAATTACCGGTGGGCCTGGGACATCGAGCCAAGGATGTTCGGCGGGTTCTCGGGACATCCGTTCTATCCTTTCCATGACCACGGGATTGTTGACCAGACGGAGGCGATTCCGGGGGAGCCTGAAATTTTGGGCCAGATCTTCGATTACTCCCTGAGAGACCCCAAGGATGAGATCGGCTTGGTGATAGAGGGTGGCAATCTTTCGGGTCTTAAGACGCCAAGTAAGCCGTCTTAAAGGACCCTCTTTGAGACGTTGGGAGAGGACCGTCCCCACCAAGATGGCGAACCTGCAGGTTGGAGCTAGATTTTTGAGACCAAGTGCCAGACGATCATCTTTGAGCTTGGCTGTAATTAAGGCCTGTGGGGGGCGGGAACATAGATATTCCTTAAGTCCTTTTGTCGGATCCTCACCAAGCCCGATAATCTTGGCTGAATCCTCAAGTTCCTCTAAAAAAGGGCCCCTTTTTTGGACCAAAAGGTCCACGTTCCAACCCACTTCTTTGAGTCCAAAGGTCAGGTTGGAAAGTACCCGCTCTACACCGCCGTCGCCAAAATGGGTTATCATGATGGCCAGTTTTTTCTCCATAGTTTTGTCGAAGACTAGACCAGCCCAAAGGCCTGGAGATAAAGGGGTGCTGTCTGATGACTGTGGTATTTTCGGGCCCCTTTTTTGAGGATCTCTGGGGGTGGAGGGTTGATTAGTGTCTCCTTTATGGCCCGGGCCAAGGCCCGATCGTCTCCAATGGGGACAAGCTTTCCCAGGCTTCCGTCTTCAAGTATCTCCCTGGGGCCGCTTCCACAGTCAGTCGAGACCACCGGGGTTCCCAGGGCCAATGACTCAATTAAGACTGTGGGCAGGGCGTCCCAGCTGGATGAAAGAGCCAAAATAGAAGCCCTCTGAATATAGGGATAGGGATTGCTGACAAATCCCGGAAGATCAATTTGGCCAGTGATGGAAAGGCGTCGGGCAAACTCTTCTAAATCTCTGCGCAAGCTACCCTCTCCGAGGATGAGCAGACGAAAGTTTGAATCCTCAGAGACAAGACGCGAGAAGGCTCGAAGAAGGGTAAAAAAGTCCTTTTCTTGCTCCAGACGGCCCACTCCCAAAACAACCTTGGCCTGAGGATCGGCCCAAAAAGGATGAGACACGGGCTCCTGGGCCAGTTGATAGATAGTTTCATCGTAGGCAGGGTTGGGAATGGTCCAGATCTTCTCCTCTGGGATTTCCAAAAGCTTCCGGATGTCTTGGGCTGTGGCCCTAGAGATGGCAATAATTCCCTCGTTTTGGGGATAATAGATCTTTAGATCTCGAAGCCTTCTTTCCCTCTTTGGGGCCTTAAGATTTTTTAGTTTGACAGACATCGGTCCGTGAATGACGGTAAAGATTTTGGTATTGCTCCGGCTTAATTGGCGTGCCCTTAAACAGAGGACATTTTCGCGGATGCGATGGGTAAGAAGGACCTTGGGGCGTTCTTTAACCAGGTATCTGGCTATTTTTAAGATCTGAACAAGGGCGTTTGAGGTACCAAGATTGATTAACCTTGCCTCGGGCCTGAGATCTCCGATTAGATTTTTTCGGCTTCGGCGGATGAGAAGGTCAACTGTTAGGCCCTGCCTGAGAAACTCATTGGCTAGGTTGGCCGATATCCGAGCTACAGAACCACCATTTGTTGGCCCTACATAGATGGCAATCTTCATATTTCTGTCTCTCTCGGCTTTGTTAAAGATTAAAAATGACCTCTCTTTAAAAGAGACCCTGGTATAATGACATGTTATCTCAACGGCTTTCAAGGAGGCTTTCTTGGGTGACGAAGGTGTGGTCTTAGGTTGCGGGGCTCTAAACCTTGATCTTTTTTATGAGGTGGCTGACCTTTCTCTTTTCTCTTCCTTCGGGATCTCTCCCGGTGGGGAGGTCTGGGGAGGACGTAAAGAATTTCTAAGGCTCAAAGAAAGGCTCTCCCAAGCTAAGCTTATCCATAAGGATGGCGGAGGTTCTGCGGCTAATACTATCTTTACCTTAAGCCTTCTAGGGTTTAAAACGGCTTTTGTCGGTCGGGTGGGGCCTGATCCCGAAGGCCAAGAGGTCCTTCGACTTTTTGGGGAAGTGGGCAAAGAATACATCGAGAAAAGGGGCCAGACTGCCCTTTGTCTTTCTCTCATCGGGCCCCAGAGGGATCGGGCCCTCTTCGTCTGCCCCAACCCCGAGGAAGGAATTCCCGAGGATTTCCGGCCTCCCCTGGGGCTCCGGCACCTTCATCTTTCCTCTTTTGCCACTCCATCTGGGCTCTCCGGGCAACTAGACCTTATCTGTCGACTTCCCCATGGGGTGAGCCTCAGCTTTGATCCGGGAGAGATATACGCCAGCAAAGGGCTGGAGACTATATTGCCCTTGCTAAAAAGGGCCCGGATAGTCTTTATTACTCAAAGGGAGCTTGAGCTCTTGAATATTGGCCTCCAAGGACTTCATGATCTGGGGATAGAGGTGGTTGTGGTCAAGAAGGGGGCCAAGGGTGCCGAAATCTCCATTAAGGCCGGAAAGATCCCTGTCCCTCCGGCCAGGGTGGATAGAATCGTTGAGACTACCGGGGCCGGAGATGCCTTCGATGCCGGCTTTCTGGCTGGCTGGCTCAGGGGACTTGATCTCTATACCTGTGGCCAGATGGCGGCCAAGCTTGCGGCCTTAAGCCTTACCGGGTATGGAAGAGAAGGTCTAAGACGGGCCAAACGACTCAAAGAGGAGGTCTTTTCATGAAAAAAATTCTGGCAGCGGTATTGCTTTCCTTTTGGCTACTTATGGCCACAGACCTGGCTCTGGCTGGTTGCCCTAGCAAGGAGTCCATCAGTGGAGAGCTCAAACCTCTCTTCAACCACCCTATAGAGATCATCAGCGTTGAGCCCGGGCCTTTCTCGGGGCTGTGCGAGGTAGGCATTGCTGTTTCAAATGGTCCTAAACTGGTCATCTATACAGATGAGTCTGGACGCTATGTGGTTAATGGTCAGATTCTTGACATTAAGGCCAAACGCAATCTGACCAAGGAACGCTTGGCGGAGTTTAATCGTCTGGCAACCTCAGATCTCAAAGAGCTTGATAAGTTCGTAGCCTTTACTTATGGAGAAAGAGGCCCAGCGATCTACTTTTTTATTGATCCTAAGTGTCCTTACTGTCACAAAGCGGCCAAGGTCCTTAAAGAACTAGCCGATGAAGGAAAGCTCAAGATTAAGGTTCTTTTTATGCCCCTGGCCTTTCATACCGGGGCTAAAGAACAGGCCATCTCCATTATCTGTGATAACAAAGGCCTTGAGGGATTTATGGCTAACTACAAATCCAACAATCAGTGTCCAGAGGGTAAAAAACTGGTTGAAGGCAGTACCAAGCTGGCCCGGCGTTATGGGATTAGCGCAACACCGACAATTATCTTCCCTGATGGCCTGACCCAGGCAGGCTTTGTTCCTAAGGACCAACTCGAAGGACTTCTTAGGAAACACCTCCAACAGTAAAGATGGCCAGCTATCGAATCGGTTGGTTCACCACTGGCAGAGATCAGGCCGCCTATGATCTTCTAGATTGTGTTTTAAGGCGTCTGGCCGAAGGCCTCATCCCGGCCCAGTTGGTTTATATTTTTATCTCACGGGCCCCCGGAGAGGCTTCCGTTACTGATCAACTCTTTGCCCTGGCCCGGAGAACTGGGGCTGAAGTCTTTTATCTTTCGGCCAAGGAATATGCCCCAGATCTTCGTCAAAAAGACCGAGAGGCTTGGCGCCATCGCTACCACGAAGAGGTCTCCAGCCTCATCAGCCCCTATCCCGTTGACGTGGTTGTCTTGGCCGGCTACATGCTCATTGTCTCTGCCAAGATGTGCCGTGAATATCCGATGATAAACCTCCATCCGGCTGCCCCAGGTGGCCCGAGCGGGACTTGGCAGGAGGTCATCTGGAAACTTCTTGAAGAAGGGGCCTCGGAATCTGGGGTCATGATGCATCTAGTGACTCCGGAGCTTGACCAGGGTCCGCCTATTACCTATTGCACCTTTCCCATAAGGGGAGACCGTTTTGACGCCCTTGGGGAATCTTTTGAGAAGAAAAGGGCCCGCAAAGGCCTGGAAAAGATAATAGCCGAGGAAGGTGAGTCCGAACCCCTCTTTGCCGCCATAAGGCAGGAAGGTTTGAGGCGGGAGTTTCCGCTTATTGTCTATACCTTAAAGGCCTTGGCCGAAGGCAGGGTTCGTCTCAAGGACGGAGAGCTCTTTGATGAGAAGGGCAAGCCCCTCAAGGGGCCCTATTGTCTCAATGAGGAGATAGAAGAATATTTGCGGAGTGGAAAATGGTAGAGACCTCTGATCAAAGAGGCTTTGTCTGTCTTGACTGCGAAGGTCCCATAACCCAGAACGACAACGCCTTTGAACTGGCGGAGGCGTTTATTCCCCGAGGGGGAGATTTTTTCGCCCGGGTGAGCCGCTATGATGATTTTTTGGCCGATGTTGTCAGAAGGCCGGGATACAAGGCCGGTGATACCTTGAGGCTTATTCTCCCCTTCCTTAAAGCCTTTGGTCTGACCAACGAAAAAATGCGACTTTTTTCTAAAAAAAACCTCAAGCTTCTTCCCGGAGCGCGGGAACTTCTGACCTGGTTTTCTTCTAGGCAGCCGACCTTTATCATCTCTACCAGTTATCGTCCCTACCTTGAGGCCCTTTGTGAGGCCTGCAATTTTCCGTTAGAAAACGTCTTTTGTACCGAGGTTGATCTTGACGAGATCCAGTTACCAGAAGAGGAACATGATCTTCTCAAAGAGTTGGCCTGGGAGATTGTGGCCCAGCCTCTCCTTGACTGGCCTGAGGAGGCCAGGGGGCCGGAGGATCTTCCAAAAGAAATGAAGGCGACCTTTCTGCGCCTGGAGGAGATCTTCTTTGAGATTATTCCCGGCCTTTCTTCAGGAAGGTTTTTAAAGGAGGTCAACCCTATCGGAGGTCCGGAGAAAGCCCGGGCGACAAAAAAGGCCGCTCACCGCAGCAGCCTCAAACTTTCTCAGGCCCTTTATGTGGGGGACAGCATTACTGATACCCTTGCCCTTGAAGAGGTAAGGCGGGCTGGAGGTCTGGCCGTTTCTTTCAACGGGAACCGCTATGCTCTTAAGGTGGCGGAAGTGGCTGTAATTGCCGATGACGTGCGGGTCCTTGCCCTTGTGGCCGAGGCCTTCTTTAAGGAAGGGCATCGGGGAATCTTAAGGCTTATTGAAGGGAACTCTTTTTCCTTTGACCTCCCTCCGGAGATAACCGAAGGTCTAAGTGGGACATATGGAATATATCTAGTTTCCCGAGAGGAGTTTACCCGCCTTGTTGAAAGGAGCGAACAGGCCCGTCGGGCCGTGAGAGGATTAGCCATCGGGGCCCTGGGTTAACCCTTGCCTCTTTATTCGGCGGACTTATTTTTAGCCGGAGATGATTCCCATTCAAGATAGTATCCCCCGAAGATGTCCTCCAGTGGCTACCTGGACCTTGATAGGTCTCAACGCCCTTGTTTTTCTTTTGGAGATCAGCCTGCCGGAGAAGAGACTGGAGCAATTATTCTATCTCTTTGGGATAGTTCCGGCCCGATATACCCATCCGGATTGGGCGGTCTGGTTCGGTCTGCCCCTAGATGACTATTGGCCCTTCCTAACTTCGATGTTTCTCCATGGCAGCTGGGTCCATTTTATCGGCAACATGTGGACTCTTTGGATCTTTGGGGACAACGTTGAGGATCAAATGGGCCCTTGGCGTTATCTTATTTTTTATCTTCTCTGTGGCCTAGCCGCTGGCGTGGTCCATGTGATCCTTAATCCCCATTCTACAGTGCCCACCATTGGAGCCTCGGGAGCTATTTCAGGGGTGATGGGGGCCTACTATGCCCTTTTTCCTTTGGCCCGGATTATTGTCATGATTCCCATATTCATCTTTCCCTTTTTCTTCGAACTTCCGGCCATCCTTTACCTTGGCCTTTGGTTTCTCATTCAGTTTACAAGCGGCACCTTGAGCCTAGCCCTTCCCGGGGCCCACGGTGGGATTGCTTGGTGGGCTCATGTGGGAGGCTTCGTGGCCGGAATTGTTCTTTATCGTTTCTTCCTAAGCTCTGGTCGGCCCTGCCATTATTATCCTGATGAATCTATTCCTTGGGGAGTCAATTGGCCTCAAGGCCATCAAAATTACCACTAATGGTGGAGGAAAGGGATGAATGTTTTTGATATTTTCTGGCTTTTCTTTATGATTACCGCTCTTCAACCCATCTTAAGACAGCGCTTCCTCGAGGCAGCCCGCCAGAGGATGATTGCCAAGATAGAAAAGACCCGGGGCTCAAGGGTAATCCTTCTCGTTCATCGCCAGGAGACCATGAGCCTTCTGGGATTTCCTATCGTGCGCTACATTGATGTCAATGATTCCGAACAAGTCATTCGGGCCATCCATCTTACGGACAAAGACGTCCCCATAGACATCATTCTCCATACTCCGGGGGGCTTAGTTTTGGCCGCCCTCCAGATTGCTCGGGCCGTTAAAAGACACCCGGCCAAAGTAACGGCTTTTGTTCCCCATTATGCTATGAGTGGCGGAACCTTAATCGCCCTGGCTGCCGATGAAATCGTCATGGATGAACACGCTGTCCTGGGCCCAGTAGATCCCCAGCTGGGCCAATTCCCAGCGGCCTCTTTGGTCCGGGTGGTTAAAGAAAAGCCCCTTGATAAGATTGACGATCAGACCTTGATCATGGCCGATATGGCTGAAAAAGCTCTCAAACAGATGAAGACCAACCTCTCCGAGCTTCTCTCTGGGAGGTATGACCCCCAAAAGACCGAGGAGCTAGCCGAGATCCTTTCTCAAGGACGCTGGACCCATGACTACCCCATCACCTACGATGAGGCCAAACGTCTCGGCCTTCCAGTAAGCAAAGAGATGCCCACCGAGATCTATCAGCTGATGAGTCTCTTTCCTCAACCTGTAAGGCAGGCCCCTTCGGTAGAGTTTTTGCCTACCCCCCGAAAGGGTCACGAGGGAGGGCAGGGGGCTAGATTCCTTTTTTAAGGGAGTCGGCCTCAATAAAAGTCACCCGAACCGGAAGCCCTACGGTCTCAAGTATAGCAGTTTCTATCTGCGATATCTTCTCATGAAGACCGGGGATACTTTCAATGAAAACCGAAGGTATCATGGCAACTTTTATCTCTAATTCGTGGAGATGGCGCCTTTTTTTTACTTCTATCTCGAAGGGAACATTTTTGTCTCCCATAGTTTGGCAAATGATATCCGAAAGGAGGGTTCGCGATATCTTTACTCCTCGAATGACCAGAAGGTCATCGACCCGTCCAGAAATAGGGGCTATGCGGGGGCTTTTTCGGCCGCAGACACAGGTATCAAGGATGAGTTTGGTCCTATCCCCGGTACGGAAGCGTATGAGGGGATTGGCCTTAACGGAGACCGTAGTCACCACCAGTTCTCCTTCTTCTCCGGGAGGCAGGGGGGTTTGGCTTTCGGGATCGATTACCTCAGCAATGACGTGATCCACAGCTAGGTGCAGACCTTCTCGGGCCTTACATTCGTAGGCCATTCCTGGGCCAGCGGCCTCGATTATGCCGTAGCCAGACAGGGCCCTAATTCCGAAGCCTTCCTCAAGGGTTTGCCGATCCTTCTCGGTCAAGGTCTCGCCAACAAATATTCCCTGTCTTAGAAAAAGAGGTTTCTTGACCCCATTGGTCCGAAGCCAATCAAGGAGATGGAGCCCATAGGAGGGGGTGGTGATGAGGGTGCTGGTCTTAAAGTCTCCCATGACCAGGAGTTGGTTAGCCGGGGAAACAGGATCTGGGGGGATAACCACTGCTCCCAGGGCTTCGGCCCCTTCGCGGAGTTCCTCTCCCCAGACGGCCATCCCTCGATCCAGACAAATCTGGACAATATCGTCTGGTGAAACACCGCAGGCCTTGAGGAATCTGGTGACAAGATCCTTGCGAGCCAAGACGTCGGCCTTAGTGTAGCCGCGAACCACCGGTCGCTGATAGATACCCGAGAAGATGTGGATGCGGACAATATCTCTCAAGGGTACAGCAAAATGGTCATAAGGATAATTTTGGGCCAGATGTTCTCGGGTGGTAAACGGTAGCTTGCTGAGATCAGAGAGGCCTTTTATATCTTCGGGGCTTATTCCGGCCCGATCCATAAGTTTGCGATAAAATGGTACTCGTTCATAGACCCGGTTAATGGTGCTTTGGAGCAATTCGGCCTGCCATTGATTGATATCTTCCAAGCTAAGGTGTTCTATATCTCGGTCCATTATCAGACCTCCGCAAACTCTTTGTAATCCCGCCCCAAATAGGCCCGACGGACGTCTTCATCTAGGGCCAACTTTTTGGCTGAACCCTGAAGAACGATCCGTCCGGTCTCAAGGACATAGCCCCGATGGGCAATCTCTAGAGCCCGGCGGGCATTCTGTTCGACGATCAGGATGGTCACCCCCTGACGATTGAGCTCGAGGATCTTTTCCATGATGAAATCTACCAGTTTGGGGGCAAGCCCTAGGGATGGTTCATCTAATAATAGGAGCTTGGGGCGAGCCATGAAGGCCCGCCCGATGGCTAACATCTGCTGTTCCCCCCCGGAAAGGGTGCCGGCAAGCTGTCTTTCGCGCTCCTTGAGACGGGGGAAGAGATTGTAAACCTCATCCAGATCGGCCAAGACGGCCTTCTTCCCATCGCGTCGCCATCGGTGATAGGCTCCGAGCTCAAGGTTCTCGCGTACCGTAAGGGGAGCGAATATCTGCCGGCCTTCGGGTACCTGAGAGATCCCCAGACGAACGATCTGGTGTGGGGCTAGCCGATGGATGGGCTGGCCTTCAAAGAGAATCTCCCCGGATTGGGCCGCCACTAGTCCCGAGATACTCAGAAGAAGTGTGGTTTTACCGGCCCCATTGGCACCGATAAGGCAGACTATCTCACCCTTGTTAACATGGAGGGAGACATTTTTAAGAACCCTGATCTTTCCATAGGCGGTATAAAGATTGCGTATCTTAAGCATTTTTACCCTAGATAAACGGCGATGACCTCTGGGTGACGCTGGACTTCCCTAGGGCCACCTTCAGCAATTTTGCGTCCATGATCAAGGACGACCACCTCATCGGCCAGATTCATGGTCATGTTCATATCGTGTTCGACCATGAAGATGGTCACCCCCGAGCGACGGATCTCAAGGATGTGGCGGGAGAGTTCTTCCTTTTCCCGACCGTCAAGCCCGGAGGCGGCTTCATCAAGGAGGAGGATCTTCGGATCTGTGGCCAGGGCCCGGGCAATCTCTACGAAACGCTGGAGCCCAAAGGGCAGGTTGCTGACTAACTCCTGGGCCCTTTCGGCCAGACCGAAGCGCTCTAGTATCTCCAAAGCCTTTTTCCTGGCCGCCTTTTCCCTCTGCCACCAGGAAGGGATCCTAAAGACAGCTCCCCAAGTACTCACCCCGGCCCTCAGATATAGACCAATAAGGATGTTCTCTAAGACCGTCATGTTACTGAAGAGCTCCAGATTCTGGAAGGTGCGGGCAATGCCTCGCCGAGCTATCTCGTGGGGCGGAAGTCCAACTATAGACTGGCCTTCAAAGATGATCTCCCCGGCATCAGGACGATAGTGGCCTGTGATGAGATTAAAGGTCGTCGTCTTACCACTACCATTAGGCCCGATAAGGGCCTTTATCTGGCCAGGATAAAGATCAAAATCTACCCCGGCAACAGCCATAAGCCCTCCAAAGGCCTTTTCGAGCCCACGAACAGAGAGGATTACCTTGCTGGCCACAAACTCCTCCCTCTAATCATAGAAAGTAGGCCCCGAATAAGGCCTTCGGGCATGAAAATCATGACCAAGACCAAAATAAGTCCGAAAACTATGACATCGTAGTCCTCAAAAATGACCAAGATCTCCGGAAGCATGGTCAGCAGGGCAGCCCCGGCCAAGGCTCCCCAAAGGTTAGCCATACCGCCAATGACCACCATGGTGACCAGTTTGATAGAAAAAATAAAGCCAAAGGAGGCCGGAGAAATAAAAGTTACGAAATGGGCGTAGAGAATGCCTGCCAAGGCGGCCAAAACAGCACTCAAGACAAAGACGATCACCTTAAGCTTCATTGTGTCCACTCCCATGGCTTCGGCTGCGGCTTCGCTGGTGTGGATGGCTAAGAGGGAACGACCTAGGGGAGAATCGATAAGATTGACGGAAAAGAAGCAAATTAGAGTAAGAAGAGACCAAACCAAAAGAAAGTATTCTACTGACCGGGTAAACTCATGGCCAAAGAGGCGGAAGAGGGGAATTCCTACCAACCCTGAAGGGCCCCCGGTAAGATCAATCATCTCCTTAAAAAACACGTGGACGATAATTCCAAAACCAAGGGTGGCCATAGCCAGATAATGGCCCTTAAGTCTTAGGGTGGTTCTGGCAAGGACGAAGGCCACCAAGGCCGGGAAGGCGAGGGCGGCTATCCAGGCCAGGGGAGGGCTTATCCCGTAGGTGGCTGTGAGGATCCCGGCAGTATAGGCTCCCAGACCATAAAAGGCGGCGTGGCCTAGAGAGACTTGACCAGCGTAGCCCATAAGGAGAGAGAGACCGACAACGATGATTCCATTTATGCCTACTATTACCAGGACGTTGAGATGATAATCGTTTCGGACCAGCAGAGGGACCAATAGGGTAAAAATGAGCAGCCCCAAGACTCCAAGATGATGACGATTCAGCCCAGGAATCAAAGCTTTTTGACCTCCTTAGGACCGAATAGCCCTTTGGGCCTGATAAGAAGGACAATGATAAGAATGAAGAAGGCCACGGCGTCCTTGTAGGCGGAGGAAATGAGGCCCGCGGCCAGGGACTCCAGGGTTCCCAGAAGAAAACCGCCTAGCACTGAGCCAAAGCCGCTTCCCAGTCCTCCCAACACAGCGGCACAAAATCCCTTAAGCCCAAGCATGGTCCCCATGTCATAGGTGGCAAAGGTGATTGGAGAGATGACCATACCGGCAATGGCTGAGGTGGCCGCACTTAGCCCAAAAGATATAAAGACCAGCGGAGAGACGTTTATACCAATTAGGCTAGCGGCCTTCTGATTTACAGCACAGGCCCTCATGGCCTTACCCATGATGGTGGTTTGGAAGAACCACTGGACAACAGCTACAGCCACCAGACCCACCCCCAGGATCCAAAGGCCCTGAGGAACGATGGTGGCCCCGAGGATGAAGATCGGTTTTTCTCCAGTGAAAGGGGGCACGGGCAGAGGATCCTTGCCCCAGATGAACATGGCCATCCCTTTTAAGAGGATGGAGACCCCGATAGTAATAATGATTAGTACTAGAGGATTGGCTCCTCGGGCCGGCCTTATGGCCAGACGCTCCATAATAAGGCCGACCCCAGCGACAACCAACATCGTGACCAGGAAGGCCACAGGTAAGGGTAGGGGGGTGTGCTGGCAAAGGGTAGCCAGGATCATGGCCCCCAACATGACAAATTCGCCCTGGGCGAAGTTTATTACCTCCGTGGCGTTAAAGATAATAGTAAAGCCCAAGGCTATCAGGGCGTAGATAGCCCCATTGGTGAGTCCTGAAAACAGATATTGAAGAAGTTCAGTCATGAGAATTACGGCCCCGAAACCTGGTGCCGGAGTATGCCATAGGGATTGGAAGGGATCAAGAAAGGGGGAGCTCCACTCCCCCCTTTCTTGAGAGGCTAGTCTTTTAGGAGTTCCCAGTTACCGTTTTTGATTATCACCATGACAAAGGCCTCTTTTTCGTCAAGGCCGTTGTGATCCTGGGGAGACATATTGAAAATGCCGTGGATGCCCACAAAACCCTTGATATTTTCCAGGGCCTTTCTGATCTTTACCCGATCGCCCCCAGCTACCTTAAGGGCTTCTTTGAGGAGTCCAAAGGCATCGTAGGCATGGCCTCCAAAGGCCGAAGGTTCCTGACCATAACGGGCTTTATATTTAGCAATATAGTCCAAAAGGATGGGCTTCTGAGGGTCTGAGTCGGGGAGTTTGTCGGCCACCAAAATCTTGCCTGCCGGCAGGATAATGCCTTCGGCAGCCGAGCCGGCCAGCTCGATAAATTTCTTGGAGGCCACTCCATGACTCATGTAGAGGGGAACGTTGAAGCCTAGTTGGCGCATGTTTTTGGCCACAATGGCCGGGCCAGGGTTAGTCCCCCAGCAGATGACGGCTTGGGGGTTGAGAGACCTTATGCGAGTAAGTTGAGGAGTCATATCCACGTCTTTGGGGCCATAGATTTCGTCGGCAACTAATTCAATACCGTAGTCTGGGGCCAGTCTTTTAAGCTCCACTCGACCACTTTGACCAAAACCGGTAGAGACCGTGATAATGGCCACTCGAGTGAGCCCTTTTTTCTTCAGATGGTTATAGATGCGCTTTACGGCCATACGGTCTGTCTGCGGGGTCTTGAAAACCCAGGGTTTTACAGGCTCGGTGATTTTGACCCCAGCGGCACAGGAAATAAGGGGAACCTTATAACGTTCTGCAAAGGGAACTACAGCCAGGGTGGTTCCAGTTCGGCTGGGACCTATTATGGCCAGTACCTTATCCCTGGTCATGAGCTTTGTGGCCTTCTTGACAGCGTTTTTTTCCATCCCCTCGGTATCATAGATAATGACTTCTATGGGGTGGCCATTGATCCCCCCGGCTTTATTGACTTCTTCGACCAGCATCTCTAGGGTGTTCCTCTCTGGTTCCCCGATAAAAGAAGTGGGGCCGGTGATGGAAAAGAGCGCTCCAATTCGATAAGGCTCAGTAGCCTGCCCCTGGCTCCCCAAGGTCAGGAGAAAAAAGAGTGCCAGAAGGAAAAGTTTCTTCATAAGTCCCTCCTTTAAATAGATTCTAAAATTGCCGGGATGATAGCCTTCAAGGCGCTTTTATGTCAACGAAAAGGCCTTTAGGGGAGCGGACTCAAGTGATATCCTGAATTAAAGCCTTGACCAGAAGGAGGGCGGATCGTGGCTGAAGGGAGAAGAACCTTGGAGCCAGCTGCTGAAAGGTTTTCTCCCTCAGCTATTCCGGCGCCCATACTGAGAAGCCTCAGAATGATTCTCAAGGAAGAGGTGGCTCCAGAGGAGATGGTCAGCCGTTTTATTCAAGTGGCTGTCTGGTGTCTGAGATCAGGCGACCATCCTTTAAAACTAGGCATCTTCGAGCGTAGGAGGCAATTTCTGGCTCATGGGTGACCACTATTAAAGTCAGGTTCCACTCGTGGTTCATGGCCACAAAAAGATCCATAATCTCTTGGCTGGTCTTACTATCGAGGTTACCCGTAGGCTCATCAGCCAGAAGGAGGGCTGGGCGGTTGACTATGGCCCGGGCAATAGCCACCCGTTGTTGTTGGCCACCGGAGAGTTGGCCAGGGAGGCGAAAGGCTAGTTCAGCCAGACCTACAGCCTCAAGGGCCGATAGGGCCCGGGCTTGTCTGGCTCGGGAAGAAAGCCCTGCATATATCAAAGGAAGTTCTACATTTTCAAGTATACTCTGGCGGGGCAATAGATTGAAATGCTGAAAGACAAAGCCGATCTCCTGATTGCGAATCCTGGCCAGCTTATCCCTGGAGAGCCTGGAAACTTCAAGTCCCCTAAGGAAATATTGCCCCGAGCTAGGACGGTCAAGACAGCCTAGAATATACATTAAGGTGGATTTTCCAGATCCAGAAGGACCCATAATGGCTACCATCTCTCTGGGAGCAATGGAAAAACTGACCCCTTGCAGGGCTGGAATCTCTATCTCCCCTAGGCGGTATATCTTGCTCAAATCTTTGACCCTAACAATTGCTTCTGCCACGTATTAAAACCTTAGCCGTCGGTGAAGAGGGCGTCTTTTGTTTTTTGCTTTTTTTATCGATTGAATCACAACTTGATCTCCAACCTTAAGATTACCATTTAAGACCTTGAGGATTTCTGTATAGCGATCGTCAGAAAGACCAATTTTGATTACAACTGGCTTCAAACCCGAGGGGCCGAGTTTCCAGACTACAGATCCCTCCCGGCTAAGAGGAGCTGTAAGTCCTTCCGGACGGAAGTGGAGGGCTGCGTTGGGCAGGCGAAGGGCGTTTTCCTTTTTCTGGACTACAATAGAAACATTGGCGGTCATCCCCGGCCGGAGTTTGAGCTCAGGGTTGTCTACGAGGATGATTACCTCATAGGTAACTACGTTTTGGATTATTTTGGGAGCATAGCGAATCTGGGAGATAATACCTTGAAAGACTTCATCAGGATAGGCGTCTACTGTAAAGTTGGCCTGAAGCCCCTCTTTGAGCTGGCCAATATCGGCCTCGTCAATATCTGCTTGGACCTGCATGCGTGTAAGATCCTGGGCAATAACGAAAAGGCTTGGGGCCTGGAGACTGGCCACCACTGTCTGGCCGACGTCAACGTCACGGGAGATGACAATGCCGTCTACTGGTGAGGTGATAATTGTATAACTGAGGTTAGCCCGGGCCCTATCAAAGGCGGCCTTGGTCTCCAAGACCCGGGCTTTGGCTATTTTGACCTTGGCTTGGGCGGCCACAAGATCCCTATAGGCCCGATCAAGGTCGGCCTGGGAGATAAAATCCTTTTGGAGTAGAGTCTTTTGTCTTTGATAATTTCTTTCGGCCTCAAATAAAGTGGCTTGGGCCCCCTGGAGATCAGCAAGGGCGGCTTGGTGGGCAGCCTCGGTCCTTTTTACCTCGGCCTCAAAAAGGGCTGGATCAATGCGGGCAATGACCTCTCCCTTTCTCACTCGGCTGTTAAAATCAACATAGATCTCTTTTATGGTTCCCGTAACCTGGCTTCCAACTCTTACTAAGGTTACGGGGTTAACAGTGCCAGTGGCCGTTACCCGGACGACTATTGGGCCTTGGTCCACCTCTGCGGTCTGAAAACGTTTCTTCTCTGGCTCACTGTCGAGGAAGATGATCAGGGCCGCTAAGCTTGCAACCAACAAGACAGTTACTACGCTCTTTTTCATCTTTGGCCTTTTTGTTTTTCCGGTGCTGGCCGCACCGGGCAGGTTCCCGGTCAGGTGTGGGCATCGTAGGCGAAAAGGATCCGTTCCTCAAGGAGTCGGCGCTTAGGAGGCAAGGAAACGGGATCATATTTATCCAGGATCTTTTTAAGCTCTGTCCGAGAGGGGATGGTTTCCCAACCGTAGGCCAGGGCCTTCTTTTTCAAAGGATCAAGAACAGCGGCCTCATGGGCTGAGGCCTGGATGGCCAGAGGGATGATGTGGTCAGGCTCCAGGATCCTGGCTGCGGCAATCGTTCCTCGTTCCCGACTGACCACAGATCCAGGACCACAACGAATAATCATGGCTGGCTTTCCACTGATCCTTACCAAGAGATCAATTCGGGCTGTAAGGATCTTGTCTCCAAGGCGGATTTCAAGATCGACATTGGGTACAAAATCTTCCTTCTGGTAGCCCTTTTCCTTTACCAGAAAACGAAGAAGCTTCTGTTTGATCCTTTCCCGATCAAGATCAGGGACGGTCTTTCCAGTTAGAAAATCGACTATCTCTCCGGTTGGCCCCAAGCAACAATCACATTCGGACATAGCTCTTTCCTTTCAGGCAGAAAATAGCCGCCTCGGTGGCTTTAGGCAACATGACAGGAGAAATGTCCGATAAGATATATTATGTAAAATTAAGGTAAGATAAGAAGTAAGACTTCCGGGTCGTGGATCTTGTCTTTTCTTTCCGTCTAAACTAAGGGTGAAGTCCGGGATTAATTTTGAGGTCCCTAGTAGTCCTCTGGGCTATAGCCTTCTTCTGAGGAGCGATGGATATCGACCATTTTCATACCGCCAGGATATTCTTTGCTCTCATAGCGGACAATGCGGCCGATCTTCCTGGTGATGCTAGCGATCCTGAGGGCCTGCTCTTTGATAATCGAGAGCGGATTATACAGGGGGTGATTTTCGTCAAGTTCCATGAGGATGAGCTCGATTTTGCCAAGGATTATTTGCAATGGCTGGTTTAGTTCATGGGAGGCTGCTCCGGCCATCTCCAGAATCCCCTCAAGTCTGATTCTCTCCTGCTTTTCTCGTTGAAAGTCTTTTATCCGGAAGGCGACCCTGATCCTGGCAATGAGCTCTTCGTAATTTATAGGCTTCCTCAGAAAATCGTCAGCCCCGGCCTCAAGGGCATAAACCTTACCTTCCTTGGTATCAAGAGAGGTCACCACAATAAGGTAGGTATCTTTGAATTGGTCATCCTCTCGGACCTGACGACAGAACTCTATTCCATCCATCCCCGGCATCATCCAATCTACTACTACTACCGGGGGTTGAAATTGACGCAGGAGCGAAAGACCCTCCAGAGCCCCAGTGGCCGTAATAGATCTATAGCCAGCCGCCGAGAGCCTCTTCTCGAATACCTTAAGAAGCATTTCATCGTCATCGATAATGAGAACTAACTTTTCAGAGATACCCTTAGAATTGTTTTGGGCCATATTATTGGAATCCATTTTTTGACGATTAATGGCTGTGTTATGAATAATCTTTAAGATAGTTTTCTCCATCTAGATAATCATCAGGTTTAGATAGCCAGTTTTATAAGCTTAGAATCGAAAAAAAACAGGGAAACATTTAATAGTTAAGATAATTTCACAAGGGCCAAGATAATTATCCCCGCCCCCTCGTCAAGGACTGCCTTGGGAACTTCGGCAGAAAGTGAGTCTCCGGGTGGTCTCAAGAGGCCGGAAAAGGCTGCCCTGAGGCCTAAGTGATTCTTTCGGGCCATAGATAAGACCTCTTGGGGGTGATAAAAGTGGGCCAAGCTATAAAGGGGGTGCCCTTGAGATGCCTTTTTCTCATACCACCTTCCCCAGGAGGAGACTTTGTTAATGAAGGCCAGGCGAAGTTCCCCCCCCACCCTAAGTACCCGGGCCATCTCCTTGAATGATTGTTCTTCCCGTTCAAAAAAGCAGAGACTAAAGAGACAAAAAATGGTCTTTAGGACTCCGTCTTTAAAAGGAAGGGCCTCGGCCTGGCCGCAGACGACCCTTACTCCTCGATCTCTGGCCTTTTTGAGCATGGAGAATGCCGGATCAAGTCCTAGGCCAATCTTCAAGGGGCTGGCAAAACGGCCCGTTCCCACCCCAACCTCTAGGGACGGTTCCAGATGGGGGCCAAGAAGGCTTAAGGCCTTCAGCTCGAGCTGATAAAGAGGATTATCCTCATACCAGGCATCGTAGGCCTCTGCTGTAGCCTCAAAGGCTTGAGAGACTTGGCGATAGGAGATCATGGCTCATCGAGGACAGGGTCTTAATCTTTCAAGCTCCAGGACTCTCCCTTTCACCTTTTCGGCTATTTCGATAAAAATCTTCCCAATAAGACCTTGGGGGTCAAGGGCAGCAGGTCTGCCTTTATCTCCCCCTTCTCTTACGTGAGGCTCGAGGGGAATTTTTCCCAGAAAAGGCACCCTCAGCCGGGAGGCCATCTTCTCTCCACCGCCCTCACCAAAGATGTCTACCTTCTCTTCGCTGCCATCAGGACGCACTAAACGCAAGTAAGACATGTTCTCGACAAGGCCGATAATAGGAACCTTAAGATCCTCGAACATGCCCACACACCGGGCCACGTCTGAAAGAGCTACTCTTTGTGGTGTGGTCACAATTATAGCCCCCCTGAGAGGAAAGGACTGAGCCACGGTAAGAGGGGCATCTCCTGTGCCCGGGGGGAGATCGATGAAGAGAAAATCCAGGACTCCCCAAGCTACATGGGCCGCAAACTCTTTTAAGGCCTTCATGATTAGAGGGCCGCGCCAGATGATAGGCTGTCCCTCAGGGGCCAAAAGCCCCATAGAAACTATCTTAACACCGTATCTTTCCGGTGGCACCAGCATGCCATCCCGACTAAGGGGTCTCTCCCCCTCAAGACCCATGAGAATATGTACATCCGGGCCGTGGATATCTGCGTCAAGTAGACCTATTTTCAGGCCCTTTTGGGCCATGGCTACCGCCAAATTGACAGCCACCGTGGTCTTCCCCACCCCCCCTTTGCCGCTGGCCACAGCGACAATATGTCGGACATCCCTTATCCCCTGAGGCTCTTCCTCCGAAGGGCGGCCAAAGATCCTTTCTCTTTCTTCAGGGCTCATGGCGGTAAGCTCAACTTCCACCTCCCCTACCCCTTCAAGGGAGGCTATGGCCGAGCGAACCTCTTCACGGATCTGGTTTTTCAGGGGGCATCCAGCAATAGTCAAAGCTACGACAACCTTGACCTTGTCTCCCTCTAGGGTTATGTCCCTGATCATCTCCAGATCAACCAAGCTGCGTCCAAGCTCCGGATCCTTAACGGTTTTTAGCTTCTCGATAATTCTTTCCTTGCTGATCATCTACTTCTCCTCTCTTAGGTGCTATAAAGCCCCTTTTGGACCGCCTCTAACGCCTCCTTAACCGTTGGCCACCTTCCAGTAAAGATTTTTATGCCCAACCGTTTGAGAACCTCTGTGGCCTTGGGGCCAATCCGGGCACCAACCACAACTTTGGCCCCTTGTTCGGCTATCATGGTGGCCACCTTGATTCCAGACCCCTGAGCTTCAAAATAAGGATTGTCCAGGGTTTCAAACTCCCCGGTTTCTGGATCATAAAAGATAAAATAGGCGGCCCTCCCAAAACCCCCATCCATGGGGGCTGAAAGTCCTTTTCCCCGGGCTGCAAAGCAGATTTTCACCTCAGTCTCCTCACTTTTTGTGACTCATTTAAAACAAAGAAGATTAAAAGTAAAGAAGTTTTACAAGTATATTTTTCATGTGAAACAAAAGGTCGTTTCAGTTGGATTTGGCTGAGAGGGCCTTTTTCTTTTTTATGGCGTAGGTTGAAGCCTCCAGGCCAGCTATACATCCTTCTCCTAAGGCCTTGGCCACTTGGAATGGAGGGCCACAGATGTCACCGGCAGCATAGATCCCAGCTACATTAGTCTCTTGTTGGCGATTGGTGGTAATGTAGGTGAACTTTTCAGGATCAAGCATGACTCCTAAGGTGGCGGCCAGTTCCATGGCCCCTTTGGCCCCTAGCTCGATAAAAAGTCCGTCAAGCTTAAGTAGGGAGCCATCATCCAGGATGACTCCTTCAAGGCTCTCCTGGCCTTTGAATTCCTTGACCCACCGGCCCAACAAAAGCTCTACATCACTGTCTCGAAGCTCTTTTTCCAGCTCCGGAGCCACTTTGAGTTCTTTGGCTATCAGATAGACCCGAGAAGCATACTTAAGGAGGGTAAGTGCTCCAGAGACAGCGGCACTACCGTCGCCAACCACGGCCACTGTGGCCCCTCGATAAAAATTGGCATCGCAGTCCACACAATAACTGACCCCCTTACCAATAAATTCCTTTTCTTTTTTAAGCCCCAAACCCTTGCGGCTGACGCCAGTGGCAAATATAAGGGTTAAGCCGTAAAATTTACGGCCGCTTTCAGTCTCAATCAGGAAGATATCCCCCTCTTGGGTCGTTTTGACTACATCTTCAGCGACAACTTCAGCTCCAAAGTGACGGGCCTGCTCCAGACCAATGGCCAGAAGCTCGTCACCGCTTCTTTTTCCCGCCAAAAAACAGAGATTCTCCAGATGGGCCCGGTAAAGGGCACTGGCCTCGGGGCGACCCAAAAGGGCTACCCGGATCTTTTTCCGAGCGGCGTGAATGCCAGCCTGAAGTCCAGCCGGACCAACGCCAATAATAAGGACCTCATAGAGATCAGTCTCCTTCATTCTTGCCCTCCTCGGGAAAATGCACTTCTTCCACCCCTTCAGGGCTAGTAGATATCCGATAGTTCTCATCCAGCCAGCTTCCAAGATCGATAAGTTTACACCTCTCGGAGCAAAACGGACGGAAGGGATTACCCTCCCAGGGAGCCCGTTTTCCGCAGATTGGACAGCGAACCTTGTGGACCTTTAGGCTACAACCCATATAGTTCGATCCATCAGCCCGAAGATCACCTTTGTAGAGGTACTGCCCAGAATCATCTCCTTAAATCCCCCCTGACCCCGCCGTCCTAAGGCTACAGTGCCGTAGTTTCCCTTTTGGGCTTCATGGATGATGTCCCCGGCTACATTGGTGCTCCCAGTCTTAATCTTTACTCTGATCTGCCCTTCAGAAAACCGGCCTTCCTCTAGGATCTTTCTGGCCTCCTCAAAAAAACTCCTCGCTCTCTCCTCTTCTTTTTTGATGATCAATTCTTCAATCTCTGCCAAGAGCACTTCTTCTTCGTGGGCCATAAAGGGACGGAAGGAGGGGATTACGTGATAAAGAGTGATTTCGGCCTCCTGATCTCCAGCCAGGATAAAACCTACATGATCAATGACTTTTAGGCAATCCTCGCAGAGGTCAACGGCCAAAAGATAACGGCGGTTGATTACCTGGCCGTCTATTAGCCACACAGGGACATCACTCTGGGCCTGGATTAGTTTGTAGGAGACGCTTCCCATAAAGGAGGCCGCCATTCGAGAAAGACCGCGCCTGCCGACGGCAATGGCGTCATATTTGCCAACTCTGGCTTCAAACAAAAGATCCTTGGCTATATCCGAACGCTGAACCATGGCCTTAGTGTGAATCCTCTCAAGGGAAAGGCCCCTTGAGACCAGGAACTCTTTGCCCCTAGTGACTATATCTTGGGCTAGGCTGAAGTGTTTGGCCCCTATTTCTTCGACCAGCTTCCAACGTTTTACCTCATGGATGGCAGGATGGGCCTGACGAAGATGAGAAGGTACAGGAGGAGCAATAGAAATGAGGGTTATTTCAAAGTCTTCTCGACGAGCAAAGATTTCGCTTAAATAGACAAGGACTCGTTTGGCATTGGCAGAGCCATCAATAGCTACGAGAATATGTCGGGAAAGTTCATCAGTCATAAATTCAAGTATAGGTAACCTCTGCCAACAAGACAAGAGCTATTGTAACTATTAACAACAATTGACAGGATATCTCCATCTGTTACAAGCTCCCTATGGAAGGAACTCTTACCATCTTCCTTTCTCCCCATCGGCCGGAGTTTTTGCCTTTTATCGAGAGTCTTCTTGATGGTAAGGACCTAGTTATCCTTGAAGAGCCATCAAATCCCGCCTTGAAAGATTACTTTGGCGATCGTCTCGATCTTGAGGCTCTAGTCGAAGACCTTGAAGCCGGTTTCCCTGTATACACCAAACGGCTTTCTCAGACCTTGAAGGGGATCTGGCAGAGAGGGACCAAGATCTGCCAGATAGAGCCTTACTTCGAAGGTCTATTTGAGATCCAGTCTCTTATAGAAGAAGGGCTTTCTCCTCAGGAGATCCTCGTTCTGGCTCCTAAGTTAAAAGATATATATGAGACTGAACATCAAGCTACTGAGGCCCTGCTTAACTTCTATGCCGTCTTAGGAGGAAACTTTGAGACCATGGTTTCAAGGGTTAAGGAGTTTGCCAGGACTGATGCCCTTAGGATTCGCTTGCGGGATCGACTCCGGGCCCGGGCCATCTCTGCTCTTCTTAAGGTCTGCCGGCCTAAAGCGGTCTTTGTGGAGGCTGGCTATATCCATGGCTGTCTCTCTTATTTTTTAGCCTCCCAGATCAGAGATCTTAAATATAGACTTTATTCAGAAAATCTCCTTCTTAAGGGCACCCGGAGTTTGAAACAAATATATCCAAAGATTCCGGACTCCTTTCTTCCCGCGCCTGGAGACGGACTTACTGCTTCTTACCTCTTCGGGACTAACTCCGAGAAACGGGATCTCCTTGCGGCTCGGAGCCTGGTTTACATAAAGCTAATCGCCAAAGAGGAGCTCCTTCCCTCCAATGACAACCCCTTCCCCCATCTCCTCGATGAAACTCGCTGGAAGATGTTTGTCTCCAGACTTTCATATAGGCAATGTGCCCAACTTATGGCCCGGATTCGGTTCTTAGGAACACTAGAGGCCAGAGAGATAGCCTTAAAGGAGGCCCAAAGGTTAGACATAAAGGTCGACGATCTGCCCCCGCTTCTTTGAGATTACAACCAGAGCCTGGGCGTCGTAGAGTATGGGACCTTGCTTCGAAGGCCCTGAAGAGGTCCTCCTGTCCGTCTTCTGAGCTTGGTAACCGAGATTATTTTTCTCGGCCTTAAGATAACTTAGCTCAGAAGTGATGGAAAAATTGACACTTTCGACTCGCATTGTTTAAAGTCTTTGCCGACTTAACCGATAAAAGAAATGAGGACAGGGCCATGAATATATTCAATAATCACATACAGCATGTTATTCGCACCTACGGACGCCAGATGGGACGCGGCTTTCAGGCCTTGCGCCGTTCTGATTCTGCACCTAAACTAGACTTGGTTACCATCACCCCCGAGGGGAAAAGGCGTCAACTTCTTGACAGGTTGACCAATCAGATCATGGAACGCCTCCTTAAGGGAGGAGGAGAAATCCCTCAAGAGGCCCTAAACGAGGTGGCCCTTCAAGAGGGATTAGATGTAGTTTCAGGAAAAATTAAAGACGGAAAATTCATTTTCCGATTATACCATCCTGAACAAGGGGAGGTCATCAAAGAACTTGATCCTGAACAAATGGCCGAGGTGGCTAAGAGAATAGCTGGTCGAAAGTTAAAAGAGTTAGAGGAGAAGAAGATATGAAAATCGTAGATTTGTATCAAAGGTTAGGGCAGACAAATCCCTTGGAGCAGAGTCGTCAGGCTCAGGAAACCAATCAAGCCGCGGTCCAAAAGAACCGAGAGGCTCAAGGCCAGCCCCCACAAGGAGATCGGGTGGATATCTCTCAGACATCCAAAGACATCAAAAAAGTCCAGGCTGTTCTGGAAAACACCCCGGATGTTCGGGTTGATAAAGTTCGAGCCATTAAGGAACAGATAGAAGCAGGAACGTATCAGGTGGATTCCAAAAAGGTCGCCCAGGCCATGTTAACCGATCTACTCAAGGACCTAGGCTAACCCCCTGCCCTCCTAGAGACGAGAGGGGATCTTTTTCTTCCCCTCTCGTTTTTTTTCTTTTAAACGACTTTTTCGTTGGGGTAAATCTTTATGGAAGTGGATGGAGGGCACGGCGGGATTCGAACCCACGACCTCTGGCTCCGGAGGCCAACGCTCTGTCCTACTGAGCTACGTGCCCTCTAAACAAGCATTTTTAATTAACCACCTCTTTAAATCTTGTCAATCTTGGCCCACACTAGCCTTAATTTCCCGTTTGGGTTGGTATTTTTTCATGATGTAGGGGATAAGCCCTCCTTCTTTAAGGAGATTGCGCATAAATTTTGGAATCGGCTGGCATCTGTAGGTCCTGTTCTTAGTCAGGTTGCGAATCTCTCCGGCTTCAGCGTCTATCTCTATCTCGTCCCCGGCCTCGATATCTTCTGCTGCCTCGAGGCTTTCAAAGATGGGAAGCCCCATATTGAAGGCATTGCGGTAGAATATGCGGGCAAAACTTTTGGCGATCACACAGGAGACGCCCGCAGCCTTAATGGCAATGGGAGCATGCTCTCTGGAAGATCCGCAACCAAAATTGGTTCCAGCGACAATAATATCTCCCGGACGCACCTTCTGGGCAAAGTCAGGATCGGCGTCTTCCATGCAGTGTTTGGCCAACTCTGCTGGATCAGAAGTATTTAGATATCTGGCCGGGATGATGACGTCGGTGTCGATATTATCTCCAAACTTAAAGACACGGCCCCGAAATTTCATCTTGACCTCCTATTCCTTAAGTCCCAATTCTTCAGGGCTGGCAATGTATCCTAGAATAGCACTGGCAGCGGCTACTGCTGGGCTGGCCAGATAGACCTCGCTTTCAGGATGACCCATACGACCAACAAAATTTCGATTGGTAGTCGCCAGAGCCCTTTCGCCTCTGGCCAATATACCCATGTGGCCTCCCAGACAGGGGCCACATGTAGGGGGACCAACCACGGCTCCAGCCTCCATAAAAATACGGAGATAGCCTCGTCTTAGGGCCTCAGACCAGACCAGAGGGGTAGCCGGGATAATAATCAATCTCAAATTGGGATTGACCTTACGGCCCTTAAGGATTTTGGCGGCTATGGCCAGATCCTCCAGCCGTCCGTTGGTACAGGAACCGATAAAAACCTGATCAAGATCAATATGGCCAACTTGAGATATAGGCCTGGTGTTTGAGGGAAGGTGTGGAAAAGCTACCTGGGGCTCTATTTGGGAGACATCGTAGTCTCTTTCCTCGAAATAACGGGCCTTTTTGTCGCTTTTAAAGATCCGAAAATCCCTTTTGGCCCGACGGCGGACCCAGTTAAGGGTGATCCGGTCAGGTTCAATAAGTCCAGCCTTACCCCCGGCCTCAATGGCCATATTGCTCATGGCAAAGCGATCGGCCATGGGAAGTCGGCGGATGACCTCTCCGGTAAACTCCATAACTTTATAAAGGGCCCCGTCGACTCCAATATCTCCGATGGTGTGAAGGATGAGATCCTTACCGGTGACCCAAGGACGAAGCCTCCCATGATAGACAAACTTTATGCTCTCCGGCACCTTAAACCAAGTCTTACCCGAGATCCAGGTGGCTGCCAGATCTGTGGAGCCCACACCGGTAGCAAAGGCCCCTAGAGCCCCATAGGTACAGGTGTGAGAATCGGCCCCAATGACTACATCGCCTGGCAGGACGAGCCCTTTTTCTGGCAGGAGCACATGTTCAATCCCCATACGTCCACCATCATAGTGGTGGACTATTCCCTGTTGGCGGGCAAAATCCCGAAGCATCTTGGCCTGTTCAGCGCTTTTGATATCCTTGTTGGGAACAAAATGGTCTGCCACTAGGGCGATCTTTTCCCGGTCAAAGACCCGGACCACCCCGGTCTCTTTGAAGACTCTGATGGCTATAGGGGCGGTGATATCGTTGCCTAGGGCCAGATCAACATCCACCTCTATGAGTTCTCCCGGTTCAACCCAGTCTCGGCCAGCATGACTAGCCAGGATCTTTTCAGCAATAGTCATCGGTTTGGGCATAACTTTCCTCCTGCTAGACTTTTGCCGAACACATCCCCTGGGCCTTGAGGCGTTCGGCCTTCTTCTTGAGACGTTCCAATCGATTAAGGGCATTGAGATAGGCCTTGGCTGAGGCCACAATGATATCGGAGTCTGCCCCCTGTCCCATAACCACCTGACCAGCCTCTTCCAGGCGCACCGTAACCTCCCCCTGAGCATCCGTGCCACCGGTAATGGAGGTCACAGAAAATTTAAGCAACCGGCTGGTGGTTCCGGTAATTTGGGCCAGGACATTGTAGGTTGCATCAATGGGGCCAACCCCAAAGCCAGCCAGGCGTTTTAGGCCTTCTCCTTCGATGGAGACCTCAACGGTAGCTGTTGGGATAGTCGTAGTTCCGGAGATTACGTTGAGATATTTAAGTTCAAACCTATCCGGCAGGCGAAAGACCTCATCGGCCACAATGGCCTCAATATCTTCGTCAAAGATCTCTTGTTTCTTATCCGCAAGTTCTTTGAATCTTCTAAAGACCCGCTCAAGTTCTTCCTCAGCCAAGCGATAGCCCAGATCTTCCAGCTTGGCCTTCAAAGCGTGGCGCCCAGAGTGTTTGCCAAGGACAATGGCACTTTTAGTCCAGCCTACGTCCTCTGGACGCATGATTTCATAGGTGCTTCGTTCCTTGAGGACCCCATCTTGGTGGATGCCAGATTCATGGGCAAAGGCATTGGCTCCGACCACGGCCTTGTTTGCCTGGACGACCATTCCCGTAAGATGGCTCACCATCCGACTGGTGGGTACAATCTGCCGGGTATCAATGTCGGTATGATAGGGAAAGACATCGTGGCGGGTCCTGAGGATCATGACGATTTCTTCCATAGCAGCATTTCCGGCCCGCTCTCCGATCCCATTGACAGTGCATTCTATTTGTCTGGCTCCGGCCCGGATAGCAGCTACCGAGTTGGCTACTGCCAAGCCAAGATCATTGTGGCAGTGGACACTGATAATAGCCTTGTCGATATTGGAGACGTTTTCTACTAGGTAGGAGATGATTCTCTCGTACTCATGGGGGACGGTGTAGCCCACTGTGTCTGGAATATTGATCACCTTGGCCCCGGCAGCAATCACGGCCTCCACCACCTGGGCCAGGTAGGACAACTCGCTTCGGGTGGCGTCTTCAGCCGAAAACTCCACATTTGGGGTTAGAGAAGCCGCATACTTGACAGCCTCAACAGCCAGTTCCAAAACTTGATCTCTGCTCTTGCGGAGTTTGTGTTTCAGATGAATGTCACTGGTAGCAATGAACGTATGAATTCGAGGTGAGGCTGCCCCCTTTATGGCCTCCCAGGCAACGTCAATATCTTTTTTGTTGGCCCGGGCCAAGGCTGCCACCTCAAGGCCCCGAACCTCATCGGCAATCCGTTTAACCCCTTCAAAGTCACCAGGAGAGGCCACAGGGAAACCGGCCTCAATAACGTCGACCCGCAGACGTTCAAGCTGTTGGGCAATACGAAGCTTTTCTTCTACATTCAGGGAAACCCCTGGTGATTGTTCACCGTCCCTCAAGGTGGTGTCAAAAATATAGACTCTTTCAGACATGATCAGTCTCCTTCAAAGAATTTAGAATAATTTTAATTTAGGTGTGGCCCTCAGACAAGCCAAGGAAATACTCAGGGGGCCAAGGCGGATTCCTCTTTGCCCCTTAAAAGCCGGGATAGCAATAAGAGAGGACCAGAAAGGACGTAGGCGATTCCTAGAAAAAAAAGGGTCACCTGGGGTTCGGTAGCCACGACAATAAAAAGGAGGACAAAGGCCACCAGGGTGTAGAAAGGCCGTCTTTGGAGAAAACCCATGGTTTTGAAACTATAGTAGCGAATATTACTGACCATCAAATAGGAGAGCAAATAGATCATTACCAGGACAGAGAGGTGTTTTATCGGGCCAGTAGTCCCGAGATAATGGGAAAAAAGAACAGTAGTGGCCACCATCCCGGCAGCTGCTGGACTGGGCAGGCCAATAAAATATCTTCGGCTGCCACCACTTTGGATATTGAAGCGGGCCAGCCTCAGAGCAGTAGTGGCTACATAGAGAAAGGCCGCCAACCAGCCAAACCTCCCATAAGGCTTAAGGGCCCAGAGAAAGGCCAAAATTGCCGGAGCCACACCAAAAGATACCAGATCTGACAAGGAATCATACTCTGTTCCGAACCGGGAGACGGTGTGGGTGGCTCGGGCTACCCGCCCGTCGAGGATATCGAAGATGGCCGCACAAATGATGGCTATTGCCGAACGGATAAAATCTCCACTTATGGCCGCAATAAGGGCGTAGAAACCCGAAAAAAGGCTGGCAGTAGTAAAAAGACTTGGCAGGAGAAAGATCCCCCTTTTGGCCGCAGGCTCGTGATGTTTGTGATGATAGCGATCCCTGTTACCCATGTTCTTCTTTTAGCCTCTATAAGGGAGATAGGCAACCGGGGTCTCTCCAGCCTTCACCCGATCTCCTTTTTTTACCAAAATTTCGGCCCGGGGCGAAAAATATAGATCAAGGCGAGATCCTAAGCGGATCATACCAAAACGTTCTCCAACCCTAAGACTTTCTCCGGCCTTTGTCCACCGGACAATCCTGCGGGCCAGTATCCCAGCCACCTGGACAGTAAGGATTTGCTCGCCATCGGAACGTTCCTGGAGGAGAAAGGCCCGTTCGTTTACCTGGCTGGCCTGGGGTTTGTTGGCTGGCAGAAAACGGCCCTGATGGTGGCTATAGGAAAGAACTTTTCCTGTAGTTGGGGCCCGGTTGATATGAACGTCAAAAACAGTCATAAAGATGCTCAGTTTCTGGGCATAATCTTTAAGGACTTCAGGCTCATAGGCCCTGGTAAGTTGAATAATCCGTCCGTCGGCCGGGGCAATAATAAAGGCTGGATCTCGAGGAGGATACCGGGGAGGGTCCCTAAAAAAATAGGCCATAAAAATAGAGCCGGCCGAAGAAGCCAAAGAGAGCCTCTTCTGGCCGAGTCTCCAGGCCCCCAGAGCCCCCAGCAAAAAAGCCCCCACGAATGGAAGCCCCTCTCGGTTTATCTTGGTCTTAAAAAACATGGTCTCTTTTTAAAGAATCCCAGACGGAGAGCAAACTAAAAAGGCGGCTTTAAGCCGCCTTTTCGCCCCCCTTTAAGAAGAATTATTTTTTTCCCTTGAGCCAGGGCATCATGGCCCTCAACTTGGCCCCTACCTCCTCCAGCTGATGTTCTGCTTCCTTTCTCCTTAAGGCCTTCATTACTGGACGATTGGCCTGATTCTCAAGGATCCACTCCCGGGCAAACTTTCCAGATTGAATCTCTTCCAAAATGCGTTTCATCTCCGCTTTAACCGAATCGGTAATGATTCTCGGGCCTCGCGTAAGATCTCCATATTCGGCGGTGTCACTAATCGAATAGCGCATAAAAGCTAAACCACCCTCATAGATGAGGTCTACAATAAGCTTCAACTCATGACAGCATTCAAAATAGGCGATCTCCGGCTGATAGCCAGCCTCAACCAGGGTCTCGAATCCGGCCTTAATTAAGGCTGAAACCCCGCCGCAAAGGACACACTGCTCTCCGAAAAGATCGGTCTCGGTTTCTTCTCGAAAGGTCGTCTCGATAACCCCTGCCCTGGCCGAACCAATCCCCTTGGCATAGGCCAGAGCCCGCTCTAGGGCCTTGCCAGTAGCATCTTGGTAAACAGCTACCAGAGCCGGAACCCCTGCTCCCCGCTCATATTCCCGACGGACTAGATGACCAGGGCCCTTGGGAGCAACCATGGTCACATCTATATCCTCAGGGGGAACAATCTGACCAAAGTGAATGTTAAAGCCGTGGGCGAACATGAGCATTTTACCCGGTTTGAGATTCGGCCTAATGGCCTCTTCATAGAGGGCAGGTTGGACCTGATCGGGCACCAGAACCATGATCACTTCTGCAGCCGCACAGGCCTCAGCTGCAGAGACCGGCTTAAAACCAGCAGCCACCGCCCTTTCGTAGTTTTTGGAGCCCGGCCTCTGACCAACAACAACCTCAAGGCCACTGTCGCGTAGGTTTTGGGCGTGGGCATGGCCCTGACTCCCAAACCCGAGAACAGCTATTTTTTGCCCCTCAAGGAGAGTTAGATCGGCGTCCTGTTCGTAATATATCTTCATGATAAAACCCCTTTGTTAAAGAGTCTTTTTCTCCCTTTGCATGGCAATAATGCCTGTCCGAACGATTTCTTTAATCCCAATGGGACGCAAGAGTTCGATGACAGCCTTGAGTTTTGACTCCGGCCCAGTCACTTCCAGGGTATAGGTCTTAGGGCTGACGTCGACTACTTTACAGCGAAAGATGTCACACATCCTCAGGACCTCGGCTCGGGTGTTCTTTTCGGCCCGAACCTTAATAAGGGCCATCTCCCGTTCCACAAACTCCCCCTCTTCGGTCACATCAACCACCCGATAGACATCTATAAGACGTCGGAGTTGTTTGATAATCTGTTCGATGATCATATCGTCACCATGGGTGACAAGGGTGAGATGGGAGAGAGTAGGATCCAGGGTTTCGGCTACACAAAGGCTGTCGATATTAAACCCCCGCCCACTAAAAAGTCCGGTTATCCTTGAGAGGGCCCCCGGAGTATTCTCCACCAAAACCGACAAAGTATGCTTCTTTTCCATGCCCCGCTCCTTCTAAACCAGAATCATTTCCGTGGTGGCCTTTCCGGCCGGAACCATAGGGAAGACGCCTTCCTCTGGGGCGATGATAAAATCAAGGATCACCAAGGAATTGATCTCCAAGGCCTTCTTAAGGGCCGGTTCAACATCGTCTGGGTGGGTAATCTTCATTCCTGTAGCCCCATAGGCCTCGGCCAGTTTTACAAAATCCGGCACCAGCTGAAAGGCCGTGGCCGAATAACGACGCTCGTAAAAAAGTTCTTGCCACTGCCTGACCATTCCCAAGAAACCATTATTTAGGATGACGATCTTTATAGGCAGACGCTGTTCCATGGCTGTAGCCATCTCCTGGATATTCATCTGGATGGAGCCATCACCAGCCACATCAATGACTAACCTATCCGGTCTGGCGAATTGGGCTCCAATGGCGGCCGGGAATCCGTAGCCCATGGTTCCCAGGCCACCTGAAGAAAGAAGAGTTCGTGGTTCATCAAACTTATAGAACTGAGCAGTCCACATCTGGTTTTGGCCGACCTCTGTGGTAATAACAGCCCGGCCTTTGGTGAGTTCGTAGAGCTTTTCGATGACAAACTGGGGCTTTATAACACCTTCTTCCTGTTTATAAGATAGAGGATAACGACGGCGCCAGAGATCGATCTGCTCCCACCACTCCTTAAACTGCTCCTTCCAGACCTTGGCAGGCCGATCTACTTCTTTGACGATCTCTAGAAGTTTTTCGATGGCCAAGCGGCAATCTCCGACAATAGGGACATCCACCTTAACGTTTTTCTGGATGGAGGTAGGATCAATATCGATGTGGATGATCTTTGCCATTGGAGCAAAGGCATCTACCTTTCCTGTCACCCGGTCATCGAATCGAGCCCCGACGGCCAAGATGAGATCGCTATTGGCCACCGCCATGTTGGCATAATAGGTACCGTGCATC
>NZ_JBPMLP010000035.1:0-5657 GCF_054026695.1 Thermosulfuriphilus sp. | reverse complement strand
GCCTCTCAAACATCTCCTGGGCTTCATCAAGTCTGCCGATTTCAAAGAGCATCTGCCCCAAATTAAAAAGGCTCTCTTCGTGGAAAGGATCAGTATTTAAGGCCTCTTGGTACCAGGATTCGGCTTTATCCAGCTGGCCCAGCTGGTGATAGGCCACTCCCAGGTTACAGGCATAAGCCGGAAGCTTTCTCTCCAGCCACAAATCCTGAAGCAGGGGGATGGCCTTTCGGGGTTCTCGATTGGCCAGATAGTATTCGGCCAGTTTTCCGCGCCAGAGCTCCTTGCCCGAGATGGAGGCCAGCCTCTTTAGGCATTCTATGACCCCGTCAAAATTGCCTCGAGCATCTTCTACTGCCATTTTAATGTGCCAGAAGCTTTCATCCCCTGGAAAGTCTTCCAGGGCCCGGGATACGTAGCGGTCTATAAGGTCAACGTCTATCTCCTGGCCTTCCGTAACCAGGTGTTTCATCACCTGGGCATAGTTTTTCTCCGTCCTGGAGTGGGAGATAAGGGCGTCAAAATACTGCTGGGCCCTTTGTTTGTCTCCAAGCTTTAAGGCCGAAAGGGCCATAAGGAGAAAGGCGTGGATATGTTTGCCGATAGAGTAGATGAGATAGGCCTTGTAAGGAAGATGGTCCTTGAAACCAACTTTGAGCTGTTGGTTATAAAATGAAAGTTTCTTCAGGAACAGCTCCCCCCATTTGATCGTCTCTGGAAAGTTCTTTTCCATAAAGCTGACATAGGTAAGAATCCAAAGACTATCTACGTAATTAGGATCCAGGGAGAGGCCTTTTAAGGCTATTTCTTTGGCGCGCTTTAGGTTTCGGATGTTAAGGTAGGCTGCAGCTGTAGCATAAAAGGCATTTATGTAAACCGGCGGAAAATTTCCAGTTTTTTCCAGGAGTTCAATTAATCTTTCACCATATTCTGTTGCTCCGGCCGGGCGTCTACACATGTTGTAGATATTGACTAAATTGAAAAGGGTAAAGAGATTCTCGGGGTCCTCTTCGAGCTGTTTGTGGAGAAGCCCAGCTGTGCGCTGAAACTTTTTCTCTAGCCCGGCCTCATCAAGGTCGTATCCGTAGTGATAAATGGTCAGATCTACCTCAGCCGCCGGTCCTTCTCCTATTAGCTGGTTGTGAACAAAGCCTTCGTAGCGAAAGCTCCCGTCGTTTACGAACATCCGGAGAGATTTCATGGCCATCCGGGGCTCGCCATTACGGTTTTTATCCACCACCGTGAGGCGTAGACACCGGACCTGGGGAGGGATAGAGGCCATGACTTTTCGGAAGTTCTTGGCCGAGATCGGGTCAAGTTCTTCGTCGGCATCCATTATTAGGATCCAGTCTCCCGTAGCGTAGGAGATGGATTGATTTCGGTGAAGGCTGAAGTTGTTTTGCCAGGGATGGAAATAGACTTTGGCCCCGTATTCTTGGGCAATCTGGGGGGTCCGGTCGGTTGAGCCGGTGTCAACAATGACTATCTCATCGACTACATTTTTGACACTTTCCAGACACCGCGGAAGGTTTTCCTCCTCATCTTTGACAATCATACATAAGGAGACTTTCGGCCGCAAACGCTTGTTTGCCTTGGGCATTTGTCCCTCCTCAAAGCCCTGGTTAGGGACATTTTTCTTTCTGCCTGAAAGCAACTTCTATTCCCAAGAAAAAGTCTCCATGTGGCATGGTTTTTGGTTATCTTGATCCTGGATACTTTGAGCCAGACAAAAAGATCCCCTGTTTTGGGACAAACAGAGGGGGTAGCAAAATTGATTGGTATAATTGGAGCCGGCTATTGGGGTAAAAACCTTATCCGTAACTTCTATTCTCTTAAAAGTCTTTTGTCCGTTTGTGACCGAGACGGGGAAAACCTTTCCCAGATCCGGCAGAAATTTCCCGGGATTAAGACCACCCTTTCCTTTACAGATCTTCTCTCTGACCCGGATATAAAAGGCATTGTCGTTGCTACGCCGGCCGAGCTTCACTATCTTCACGTCAAAGAGGCCCTTTTGGCCGGCAAAGATGTCTTCGTGGAAAAACCCCTGGCTCTGGATCTCAATCAGGCCCGAGAGTTGGTGGAGCTTGCCCGTTCAAGAGGGCTCATCCTTATGGTGGGGCACCTTCTTCAATACCATCCGGCCTTTAGGAAGCTCAAGGAGATGGTGACCACAGGGGAGCTCGGGCGTATTGATTACATTTATTCTAACCGGCTCAACCTAGGTAAGATTCGACGTGAAGAGAATATCCTTTGGAGTTTCGCTCCCCATGACATCTCCATGATACTTTCTCTGGCCGGGGAGATGCCAGAGGCGGTCTTTGCTACCGGTGGCAATTATCTTCATCGTCAGATTGCCGATGTGACCACGACCCATCTTACTTTTCCCAGTGGCCTTAAAGCCCATATATTTGTCTCTTGGCTTCACCCTTTTAAAGAGCAGAAACTGGTAGTTGTCGGGGAAGGGAAGATGGCTGTCTTTAATGATACTGAACCCTGGGGCCGGAAGCTCCTTCTCTACCGGCACTCTATCTCCTGGAAAAACGGAATCCCGGTTCCAATTAAGGCCGACCCAGAGATTATCGAGGTCAGCGAGGCAGAGCCTTTAAGAGAGGAATGCCAGCATTTCCTGGAGTGCATTCGACACCGCACCCCTCCCCTTACCGACGGTCAAGAGGGTTTAAAGGTCCTTTCCATCTTGGCTGCGGCTCAAGAGTCCTTAGAAGAAGAGAGATTCATCTACCTTCGCCGCAATGGGGCTAACAAGGGCTATTTTATCCATAAGACCGCAGTCGTTGATCCTGGAGTCGAGATAGGGGAGGGGACCAAGGTTTGGCATTTCTCCCACATCCTTCGAGGAAGCCGGATCGGGGACGGGTGTGTCATTGGTCAGAATGTGATGATTGGCCCAGATGTGACCATTGGTCGGAGATGCAAGATCCAGAATAACGTCTCTGTTTATAAGGGGGTCACCCTTGAAGATGAGGTTTTTGTCGGCCCCTCGGCCGTCTTTACCAATGTTATTAATCCTAGAGCCTTCATCGAACGTAAAGACGAATTTCGTCCCACTCTGGTCAGAAAAGGGGCCACTATCGGAGCCAATGCCACTGTTGTCTGTGGGGTGACTATCGGAGAATATGCCATGGTTGGGGCTGGGGCTGTAGTTACTAGGGATGTTCCTCCTCACGCTCTGGTTGTGGGGGTCCCGGCTAGACAGATCGGTTGGGTATGTTGTTGCGGGCTGAAGCTGGAAGATGCTTATCAAAGGTGTTCCCATTGTGGCTTTGAGCTCAAGGCTCAGAGAGATCTCAAGGAGGGAGTCCGTTGATCCTAATCACTGGAGCTCTTGGTTTTGTTGGCCATAATCTAATCCTTAAGTTACTTGAAAAAGGGCGAGATTTCTGGGCTACGGATATCTGGCCTCAGGAGAAGGCGACTGAGCAGATAAAGGCCGAGTTTCCTTACGAAGAACTTGATATCATCCGGCTAGATGATTTAGAAAGAATCTTTTCTCGTCTTCGCCCTGAGTTTGTGATCCATCTCTCGGCCCATTCTCTGCCGGCCTCTCTTAAGGAACCCATAACCAACGCTCAGGTCAACATAGTCGGAAGTCTTAATCTTTTGGAGGTTGCCCGGAGGTATCAGGTCAAAAGGATCATTTTTGCCTCGGCCTCCTCGGTTGTTGGCACGGTCCTTAAGAATCCGGTCTCCGAGGATCATCCCTGTAGCCCCAAGACTCCTTACGGGGTAGCCAAATATGCTACCGAGCATTATCTGCGCGTTTTTAGGGAGATTTATGGGCTTGATTATCTGGCCTTTCGTCTCTTTAACGTCTACGGTCCGTATCAAAGGCCAGAGAGTGGGGCCCTTGTTCCTGTAGTGATGGACCGGGTTGCCCGGGGACAGGAGGTCTTTGTCTTTGGGGATGGTTCAGCGGCCAGGGATTTCATCTTTGTAGACGATGTTATAGATTTTTTCCTCAAAGCCCTTGAGCTTTCGAATCCCCCCTATCGTCTACTTAATCTGGGTACCGGAAGGCTTACGTCTGTCTCTGAGATCATCCAAAAGATCGGCCAAGTGGTAGGCAGAAGGCCCAAAGTGGTGAGAAAAGACCCTCGTCCGGGAGAAATTGCCAATTTCTCAGCCGATGTTACTAGGCTAGGCCAAGTCTTTGGAGAGGTTCCGGCTAAAGAGCTTGGGTACGGGCTTGAGAAGACCTACGAATGGTTAAAGAGGGAGGTCCTTGGTGGATGAAAAGATCTTTTTGATGCGTCCGGTGATTGGGCAAGAAGAGCGCCTCTTAGTCGAAGAAGTTTTTGCCTCGGGTTTTCTGACTGAAGGGCCCAAGGTTGCTGCTTTTGAGGAAAAAGTGGCGGCCTATCTAGGGGTAAAGCACGCTGTGGCCACCACCTCCTGCACTACAGCCCTGGAACTGGCCCTTTGGGTCTTAGGGATTGGGCCTGGAGACGAGGTCATAGTCCCTGACTTTACTTATCCAGCCACGGCTCTTGCCGTCTATCGTCTGGGAGCGACACCGGTCTTGGTCGATGTGGATCTCCGCACCTATAATATCACCTCTGAGGCCATCAAAGAGGCAGTCACCCCTCGGACAAAGGCCGTTGTCCCGGTTTCACTTTTTGGGCAACCATTGTCCCAAGATGTTTATGAGACTTCTAGAGAACTTGGTCTTTGGATTGTTGAGGATGCCGCCTGCAGTCTTGGAGCGGCTATCGGGAGCCGAAAGGTGGGAACCCTGGCCGATATGACTTGTTTCTCCTTCCATCCTCGTAAGGTGATCACCACCGGAGAAGGGGGAATGGTGGTTACCGACAACGATCAATGGGCTGATAAGATTCGGGCCCTCAAAAGATTCGGCCTAAAGAAGACAGACTCAGGCTTTCGTTTTGTTGAACAGGGAACGAACTACAAAATGAGCGATGTTCAGGGGGCTATAGGGCTGGCTCAAATGTAGAGACTTGAGCAAATTCTCTCCCAAAGAATAGAAAAAGCCTTTTTTTATCAGAGGTTACTTGACGATCTTGAAGGAATTTCTCCCCCGTGGGTTATTCCAGGGGCGAGACATATATTCCAGACTTTTGCCTGCCGGCTTGAAAATCCTGATAATAGGGATGCTTTGCGGGAGTTTTTGGCCTCCAAAAACATAGAGACCCAGATAGGGACATTTGCCCTTCATTTGGAACCTGCTTTTTCCAATAGTCTCCAACCTAAAAAATTATCTAATTCAGATATTCTTTATAGAAGCCTCATCGCTCTGCCTTTGCATTATCGTCTGACGGCCGATGATCAGAGACAAATAGTGACTCTGATTCAAGAATTTTTGGAGAAGAGACAATCTTAGTATGTGTGGTATTCTTGGAGCCCTTTCTCTAAAAAATGCTCCCTTGAGGAATATAGATTTTAAGTTTTTAGTAGATATTCTCGAACATCGAGGTCCTGATGATAGTGGTTTTGTTTTTATAGATTCCGGGCGTTTTAATCCACGAGGCTATCTTATTTGGGAAACTTTTTCAGAAAGTCGCTTTTCACATCTATCTCCCTTGTTACCTCTTATGGATTCTCCTGCCGGGCAAAAGGCTGTAAATCAAGGACAGTGGGATGTTTTTTTAGGCCATAGACGTTTGGCGGTAATTGATGTTACTTCT